>PBSW01000006.1 GCA_002726865.1 Candidatus Bathyarchaeota archaeon | reverse complement strand
TCACAAATCGAGCGACGACAACGGAAATGTTGCGGTCCTCGAGAAACCGTGGAACGGGTAATGAACCTCCCGGTCGGGCACCGCTTCCCTGGACAGCCACCTCTGTACCAGGACAAGGCGGAGGGAGTGTAGGAGATCCCACGCGACTTAATATAGGGGAGGCGATCAATTTTCCAAGTTTCGTAGTTAATATGCAACAAGGGGAACTGCTCGAAGACCAACAGAAGGAGATCGATGAGGGTCTACGATTAACCATGGGGGAAAGTGCAGAAGCTAAAGAGTGGGCACGGAGGGGAGCTGAACACCATCAGAATGAAAGGTGGCGGGAGGTTAGAATGTGTTTTACCCAAGCGATAAAGAAGGCACCTCAGTCGACGGTGTACCGAGTTAACCGGGGAATTGCAAATGTGAGTTTGGGCAGATATAGAAAAGCACTAAGAGATTTTACATTCGTAACCGAACGAGATCGTGGATTTGAGACTGCCTGGATCAGAAAAGCACGATGCCACTGGGTCCTAGAGGAGTATACACAAGCGGTTGTTGCGATGCACCAGGGGCTTGTTGAGAGTAGGGATCCCGAAATAGCTACGTCCGGCTTAATGGACGCATTGGGTAGGCTCAGAGATTTTGAAGTCAATTCTATAGGGAACCCACCAAGGCAAAAGAATGCTTTACGGGCTGCCTGGAGAAGTCGGGAGGTCAGAGGTATCGTGGCAAAAGCAGATATTAGTGCCGCCCTGGCAACACACACTCGAAATAGCACGACAGTAAGAAATCCGATCGTGTTCAATCCGGTGGTTCCAATAAACACAGACAGTGAAAGTGAAGCAGACTCCGACGATGGAGAGAGAGAGACGGTTAACGCTCCGTCTTCGACGCCAGGAGCCAGTTCAAGTAGTACTCAGGGTATCAGTACGGGTAATACTGCACTGCTACCAAATCCGACGCGACTCAACATAAATAATGCTAGAACTCAAACGAGCAATACAGTTGGGGAAACACCAGCTCCAGCTACAAGTTCCGCGGCTAGCCCGGCGGCGACGGAGACAGGCCTTGTCAGTCCCATGCAGTATAGAATACTGGGTATATCACCTACACCTCCGCCTGAGCGGCCTGAACCGAGAACTTTTCCTGAAGATCTTGATCCGGGGTTTGACCATTGGCACCCTTTCCGGGCGCAGTACTGCCCTATTCAACCGGACGGTAGTCTGCCCGAGATCCTGCTGGACAGTAAGCGAACGCCAAATGATATCTGGCTCCCGGACATCCGGAATGTAGATGTAATTGGAAGAAAGATTAAACAACCACTCAGGTTTGGCAGGACTAGAAAGCCAAGGTGGGTAGACGAATCGAGACGGTTTCCCCGTGGCCCCTGCTCTTGGTATCCGGCGATCCGACTAACAAACGGACCTCCAAGCATCCCTCAAGTGTTCTTTCGGCCCTCGGCTGCTGTCGAAAAATATCTCTCGATTCCGTTTTCTCTCACGTACCATTGGCAAAATAGGGAATGGGAGATCATGGAGGAGCGAACCGGATTAGTAATTATGCGATCAACATCTGGGGATCCGGCTACAGCAGCAATAAATTTTTTCAATCGAGGTCCAAAGCGAGTCAAAAACAAGAGAGGGCAGATGATATTCAGAAATCCTCCTCCAATACCGGTTGACAAGGTAACATTTCCCGAGTGGAGGGGTGCTGCTTTGCGCCGCGTTTCTGCAAATCTGTTGCAGCAGTCTCCCGAAGAGCGGCTGGGGAGACAACTATCGGCTCTACTCCGACACCATCAAACAGATTATGACGACATTATTCAATACCAGGGGGGATGGGTCAGTCTCGAACAGCTGCACGGCCGGCTGGATCGCAGAATTGAAGACGATTTTACCATAACTTGGAATGTCCTGGAAATGATTGCAGAATCTGACAGTAAACAGAGGTTCGTCAACGGAACGTTTGTGATCAGGGCGAATCAGGGGCACTCAGCAAGGTTCACGATCCAAGGACGAAAGGGGATTCCAGTGGACTTAAGTTCCGTTGCCATAAGAGTAGATTCGGATAATCCCCAGCATAGGACGGCCAAGCATGGGACGTTTGCGGCGAATTGGGACTCTATTGTCGCCACTGGCGGTCTCTCTCGCATGGACCGGACACACATCAACTTTGCGCTTGGGGATCCTGAGTGGAACGAAGTAAGTGGGATGCGTGCAGGGGTCAACCTGATCTTTGAGCTCGACGTTCTTCGGGCGGTGGACGAGCAATTTCAATTACTACTTCCTCACAATGCGACGCTAATCGCTCGAGGCAATTCGCATGGTATCCTCCCTCTACGTTTATTTTCTGCAGTTAAATGGCTTCACCGGAATAAAGAGCGTGTCATTATGAAATATGGAGTGTTTACTCCAGAAAATATCGAAATGCAGACCTATATCTCAAATCACAAGCATCGTCCGGGACCGATCATTCACCGTCGGAGAGGAACAACTCCTGGGGATACGAATACACCCGTAATCCTAGAAGAGTCGGCAAATGCGGGAACTGTTCAACCGAACACTGTATCAAGTAATGTTGAAAGTGATCCTCAAACGCAAAACAATTCTGATATTTCGGCCTCGGGTACTATGGTCCCTACTAGCAATGTGTCGAACATAGCGATTTCCGCGTTGGCTGAAACAAGTAACACACCCGCTCCCAGCACATCATCAAACCAGCGCGTTCGATCCAGAGGCCGGTCCCGAAATCGGGATCGAGAAACCAGAGGGACTGGACCGAAGTGCGACCCGAGAAATATACGCTCCCGACACAATCATCCTAAGACAATCGCGTGCAGTGGGGTCGCAATCCCACTGACCAATGGAGATGGGCCAAGCGTAACTCCGGTACAAATGACAGCGGGAGGTGACGCCACTAGTGTGGTCCCTGGGACCAGCGTGTTATCGGAAGGGAATCGAGTAACTGCCGCAATGGAAGTCGAACCTCAGTCGGAGGGTTTCCGCAAATCAAGTAGAGATAGCGAACCAATCGAGACTCGCTCGGGGAAACGGTCAAAGTTAAACGATGGAACGGCCGCCGATGTTCCGGGAAAAGATGCGGCAGAATTCTGTTCTCCTGTTGCATCGACTCATGCGGGAGATAACTCAGGATTCCTGTCTCCGGAAGAAGGGGCAGCCGTCCCCACTCCTTCTCAGGGCTCGACGCAACGTGACAATCTCGTGGGAACTAATAGGAAAAAGGCATTATGGTTCATTTTCACTACAGAGACCACGATTCGAAAACCCATAGCATTTGCTGCACTAACACCGACAGAACCTCAGGTTTTAAGGGAGTACCCCGGAGGTGAATGTCGCGATGAGGAGACTCGGTTGGAGATGATAGAAAGATACATGAATGAAAACTACAAACTGGAAAAGGACACCCCTGCTGGCAGGGTTCTTGCTAAAGTTATTCAACAAAGTACCTATTTGGGAGAGACAATTGACTGCGATGGAACTCGTATACAAGCGTCAGCATACGAAGCTACCAAGGAGGAGGAAAAACTGATATCAGAACAGTGGACCCCAGTGGTAGGAAAACTACAGAAGGCGAGGTTTGCCGACAACTGGATACATGAAAGTACCCTTAGTACGCATTGGCGTGATGTACTAACCTGGACCATTGGCAAGTATTATCGAGAACATCGCACTGAAGAAGAATGGCATCGAGTGAGTGGGCGGGACGGTGATCCTAACATCGAGGGTCCTAATAACAACCAGGAGGTTCATCAAGATAGGAACTCAAAACGAACTGCCCGACAACCTGAAATAGTAAACCTTAGCAGCGAAGAGGATGACTCGTTTGAAGAAGCCAACGAATCCATCGAGGGGGAAGACAGTGAATCTGACATCGAAGACCCAAATGCTCCCGGAAAGGACGTAATGCTGGCATGGTCAAAGGCCGATCAACTTACCCGTCGGTTCGTACACGACATGGCGAAAAGCTGCGTCGGGTATATCAAAACCGAAGGTGAAAATACGACAAGATGGGAGGAGAACTGCAGAAAAGGGTGTAACTTCACCAAGGAAGAAAGAGCGGAGATAGCGTTATGCGTAGGCCACGGGGCAGATTGGAACGATGAACTTATTAATTGCGAAGGTGGGGGATATCGCTCAGGTGTAGTGGGTTTGCCAAACAGCAAAAAAGATAAGCATTACAAACGCTATCCAGTCTTCCGCATGGAACTCCTTAAACAGTATGGCGAGGATATCAGAGGGCTTCTCCGTGGGGTAGTACTCAAAAGTGACCTCCAGGAGACTTACTTCAGACCACAGGGACCAATCGATAAAACCGAGTCACAGAGCAGAGCCCACTTCACTCATGGCTGCCCGCTGTGGGCGTTGACGAACATTATCTTGCAGGGCCAGGTTCAGAAAGGAGGAATGGGAGGATACTTTGATCGGCCCGATAAATCGCGACTGGGCCTGTATGTTTCACCAGGAGAGATAGAAGAGGGTGGTTACAGTGCAGGGTTGTTTGCGGTTGACGACAGTAACTTCGTCTCGTTAATACATGCCCACCTAATCTTTTCGGCTGATGTGCATGAGGAGGAAGGTTACCCAGTAGCAACAAGAAATATTGGAAGGTCAAACAAGGGAGGTCAGACAGGGGAGCGGTTCTTCCGGAAAGAGTGCCGGATTGAGGAATTGGGAATCCGGTTTAATCCCATTTGCCATCTTCCTAAGTTAATGGAATGGAAGGGCATGGTACCGTTGTATAAGAAAACTCATGGGGAGGCATGGGTAAGGTCAAGCCACTATAAGTGGGTTGCGGGGTTATGCGACTTCCCGAGCAACTCGGTCTTTACTAAAGAAGGGAGTAGTTTGAATGACGAGGATGACTCGTCTGACGACGACAAGGACTCTTCTGACAAAGGAGGAGACAGCTCCGAAGAAGGAGAGGACAGTTCCGATGACGGAGGGGGAAACGACACCCCGCGATCAAGCGACAATATACCCCGTAGTCGATGGGGGGTAACACAGGACGAACTCAATGGATTTGAGCGGAATTTTGGGCCGGAGCGGTTGGAGGTTGAATCCCACGACCACGAGATCGACAAGAGTATTGCTGCACTGAAGATCTTCTGCGGGCCAAACCATTACGAACCCACCGTAGCGTCGTACTGTACATTGGATCTCGGGAAAAGAGATCATGGCAGGGCATCGAGAATGTTGACTCAACCACGACCCGACCGGATTGGTTCCCTGGTCCCTCAAGTACACTACACCTTGCATGACGACCCGGAGAAGAGAAAACAACACGAAACCCGAATGAAACAGATGCGTGAAGCCAACTTCCGAATCCCAATAGGAAAAGTGGACCCACTTGAGTTTGTTACCAAAAAGCTGAAAGACCAAGTAATTACACCAGTTCTCGACGAAGATGCCTGGGCAGAAAGTCAAGTCGAACGCGAAGGTCGCCAAACGAACGCCCAGCGAATTTTCCAACAGTACGATACCTTTGAAGGTATAACCTCGCGCGTGGAACCCACAGACAAAATGGTGTATGCTACAGCAGGGGCTATTAGCGCACTGATGAAGGGCACGTACCTCAAACATGCATGTGAAATTGTTGTCGGACGCCATCAGGGACGACCTTGCCTGTATCAACGGAAGCTGGAGGATATCCCGGATGAGAACCGGGTAGCGGTGTATTCAACCTTCGTCATGAAGGATTTGCTCTTTGGTGTCAAAGGACGACGATGCCAAGCGACAATTCTGCATGTTCTGACCATTGGGGAATACAGAGTAGCAGTTCTTGCTCCGGTCGATGCGTTCCATAGGCCCGTGTTGAGTACAAAGAAGAAAGGGAACACGAAAGAATCTCAACCTGATGTCCTGCATTTTAAATCTGTTGCAGATCCTGGTGGTCATGGTTACAAAGTAACGGACAACAAGGTATTGGACCATTATTGCTCCTTTAGAGCCTCCGGAGCGAATGCCCTATACATATCCTGTCGTAGCGCTCAGGGGGTGGTTACATCGATCGAACATTGGGAGTTTTCTAGCCTAAGGGCGATATTAAACCAAAAACACGTTCTCCGAAAAGCCGAGGAGATAGAACTGCACACTGAACTTGTCCTTTCGGACATATGCAAATACGCTAGCAAGAATCCGGGAAATACCTTTCTGATCAAAACCGTTGAACAAAGTGCTTTACACGTGCAAATACCAGGAAACCCACCCCGGTCTGCTCTATGGGGGCGGCCCCTAAGGTACTGGATGCATATCATCGCGAGTACCGAATTGTGCCCTGCAAACTGCTACCAAGAGGTAGCCCAACAAATCGGACGACCCCGTGACCAACGACAAGATGCCATCCCATCCATTCAGTATATACTAGAAGATAACAGACGGGCGAACCAAGAAAACAATATGGTACACCAGATCCTTACCCAGGAAGAGATTGCTGAACAAGTAGAAATAGCCGTCGAAGATCAGGCCATTGCGGAGATGGAATATAACAAAATGAACCAACGTTGGGACCTCGAGGATCTACAATTAATGTGGACCGAAAAACGCTTTCCTGCCATCTCATACAAGGAACGCCAGAATGATAGTGTTAAAGCGATGATAGCGGCGCAGGACGTCAGTAGAGAGATGTGTACAAAAGTCTTGGCGGGAAATACCGAAGTAATATCTCGTCCAGGCGAAGTGTATAAAACTATTACCGATGCGGCAACTTCACATCTGGAAAGGAAGGTTATAGCAGAATTCTATCTACGTGAAATAGATTATGCCATCGATGACAATTCCAGAACCCGCTTACTGTTATGTTTGAGTGATATCATGTACTATGAAACCAATCTCCAAGCTCACCAACGGCCGCCTTGGGCCAAATCCATTGTCAAAGCAGTCTTCGATGCTCTACGTGGTAAACTCAACCGATTGGTGAAACACGCAGCCAGTACAAAATATTCCTTTGGGCTATATATCAAAACGGGTCGCGAAGCGGTATGGAAGGCATTGTTGAAAGGGACTGTGGCAACGTGCGTAGGCTTCTATTGGATGTCGTCATATCTCAAGAGAACGGTACTCGATTTAATTGCAATAAGAGGTCACGTTGCAATGTATTACGCTCTCCTCATCATTACTGAAGTGGGTTACACCTGGAAAGAATTCAACCGGCAATTTTACCTTCAAGTTTTTGGTGAGGCTACGGCGATCACCGCTACCCTTGGAAGAAGGATTAGTCAAGTCGACCGGGGGGCGGTATCCCGGCATGTAGATCCACCAGGGGTACGACTCAGGATCGAACTTCTCAACCAGAGAACGGCTATGGAAAAATGGAGGGACTACCAAATCCAGATTCGACAAGATCGGATTTCAATGCACGACTGGCATAAACAGGGTCTAAGTATGGTTGATAACCAGACATTCCTACAGTATGCCCGACAAGACGCACTAAGTCAATATGTGAACCAAAATACCCGAAGGAACACCGAAACCTCGACTGGACCCACTGTAGTAGTGGCACCAACGGCGACAGGTGAAAGTATGCTACATACAGTGATAAACCGTATGTACGTATTCCGCCTCAACCCGTTGGGACCGCTTCGACACATCACTGTAAAGGTAACAGATCAGCCGACTTGGATGAGGAAGACTCGTATCTACAGGTGGATTGAGCGGACTTGGCAATTGACGACAACATATTCTAAGGAAGCTGACATTGACAAAGACCTCAGGGAACTGCTACACATGTGGGGAAAATTGAAGACTGCATCTCCACTTGAAGGACTAAAAGAGCGCCGCAAAAAGCGTATGAGGTGTTTCTCTCGCGCGATGTTAGTTTGCTTGACCGGCTACGGGCCGTCACTAGGGGTACCCGACGAGTTACTACACGCCATCCATTGTATCATCCAATATATCGTAATATTGGGTCAAATGACACGTCCCATTCTCACCGATCCCAAGCATACTATGCATTGCCATAGCCACCATCGGCCATATAAAGGCAGCGACCCTATGAATAGCCAGAACGGGGAAGATATCCGAAGGAACACTAATGATATTCAACCGGCGCAGCACATCGGCACGGCAGTTGATAGAGGCAATGTCCCCTGGCTATATGCCTTCCTGTACCTCATCGAAATCGAAATGGGCCCTGAAATCAATACTTCCGTCGACTTAAACCAGATTGGAAATTACGTTGAGTGCCACATGGCACTAATGTCCCTCGCTACGGATGGGTTATTCAAGAAGGACGCGAAAGGGAAAATTATAGATCGAAGTGTGCCACCTACGGATTGGAATGACAACTATCGGTGCCTGGTGCGAGCTGAACCGTTAACCAAGTATTTCAAAGGGGTCCCGACTAAAGATCAACACCGGCAGCAGAGGTTCGTTGAAGAGAGCATGGCGAAACGTCGTGTCCTCAATGATAACCTACGCTATCCTACTCCAGAAAGACGATCCGCTTGGGAAGCAGACGTAATGAATAACTCCTACTATGTTAAAGCTGATCTCGAGCAAAAGGAGCACCCGACAGTGCCAGGTTACTGGGAGGCGCTAGTATACTGGCAGAATTCCGAAGAATGGCCATATTCTCTCTTTTCACAACTTGTCACGCAAGTCACCAAAATCTCCTGGCGGTCGTTCTATCATTTTGAAAACCGTTCTCAAAGGCCAGATACCGAGAATCTCCAAGGACTCACCGCTGCCCAGAATCGTTTCTTGCAAGAGCATCAGTATGGGACTTTTGCTACCCACATAGCTGACAGCGTGGAGAGGAATGAACAACTTAACCTCGACGACATATATGCATGGGACAATCAAGCGGAAAAGTTCTTCCTCAAGGCGGACGATCCTAACAACGATCGCGCAGAAGATTCACCACCACCACCCCCGAGGAATCCTCCAGGTCCGGGAGGACCGTCAGATCGATCAACAAGAAATCAAGGAAACCCAAGTGCAAGTAGCAATAGTAGCAGTAGTAGCAGCGGTGGTGGGGCTCGCAGTTCTGGTGGTACCATGAATACTGGAAAGCGACCACGAAAACGTTCCTCCACAGTCTTCTTTGAGGGAATTACCTTAGGACACGATTCGCCGGAAGAGACAAAGAAACGAAAAGTAGAGCGGTTATCTAATGATGTCGACCAGAGGGCGCAAGCTGCTCAGAAATCGCAGACTAATGCTAAGCGAAATACCCTATCGGATACCAGTGGGACACTACGGATCAATGAAGAAGTGAATATTACCGACGATGTACGAGCTGAAAGGGCCAAAGCTCACCTAGCGACATCAAGCATCATTACCCAGGGTGAAACTGAAAATCACGGTGCCTATATTCCTCTCGAGCCGGTGAACCGGTTC
>PBSW01000059.1 GCA_002726865.1 Candidatus Bathyarchaeota archaeon | reverse complement strand
TTTTATCGCCTCTATGAGTCAGAAGGCAAGCAATACCTAGGAGGAATGAGAGATAATTTTGAAATCCCTGAAGCAGAGGGGAACATCAGAGGGTATCGGGGAGAAAAATACTATCGTCTCCTAGAGTCCGATGGCGTTGTGATGGAAGAAGCAAAAGTTAGTGGAGGTGATGTCATCATTGGTAGGACTAGTCCACCTAGGTTCATGGAAGAGTACAAGGAATTTGAAATCAAAGGCCCATCACGTCGTGATACTTCACTAGCGATCCGTCCCTCAGAGTCAGGAGTTGTCGACCAAGTATTCTTGACAGAGAATGAAGAAGGTGGCAAAATGTACAAGGTCAGGGTCAGAGACATGCGCGTACCGGAGATCGGTGATAAATTTGCTTCGAGACACGGTCAGAAAGGCGTCATAGGACTTGTCGTCAAACAGGAAGACATGCCATATTCAGAGGACGGACTGGTCCCAGACGTTATAATCAATCCACACGCGTTTCCCTCTAGGATGACAGTTGGCCAGTTCATTGAATGTATAGCTGGTAAAGCTGGCTCCCTGAGAGGTAGCTCTGTGGATGGCACAGCTTTTGCTGGTGAAAAAGTCAATGACGCAGGCGTCGTCTTAGAACAACATGGCTTCCGCAAAACAGGCCGCGAAGTGCTCTACGATGGAAAGACCGGCAAAAAGTATGCCACAGATATATTCATTGGCCTTGCCTACTATCAGAAGCTTCACCACATGGTAGCAGACAAGATTCATGCGAGGGCCCGTGGTCAAGTTCAAATGCTAACTAAGCAACCTACCGAGGGCAGGGCTAGAGGTGGAGGCCTCCGCTTTGGAGAAATGGAGAGAGATTGTCTAATAGCGTATGGAGCATCCATGGTCCTCAAAGATCGCCTCCTAGATGAGGCTGATAGAACAGAGGTCCACGTATGTGAACGATGCGGCCTGATAGCTTATTACGATGCTAGACAGCGACGATATTCATGCCGTGTGTGTGGCGAGTCTGCCAAGGTTTCAACAGTCATTATAGCATACGCCTTCAAGCTCCTTCTTCAAGAAATGATGAGTCTAAACATAGCTCCTAGGCTTAGACTGAAGGATATGATCTAAGAGGAGATAAACTTCATGAGTTTAGAAGAATCAGTAAAGGCGGTCGCACATATCGAGTTTGCAATAATATCGCCTAGCGAACTTCGTAAGCTATCAATTATAGAGATTACTGCTCCTGAGACCTATGATGAAGACGGGATGGCGGTACAGGGAGGACTCATGGATCCCAGGCTTGGAACGCTGGAGCCTGGCCAGAAATGTGGAAGCTGTGGGAATACTGCAGCACGCTGTCCTGGTCACTTTGGCCATGTCGAACTAGCTGAATCAGTACTCCACATCGCCTTTGTAAATGAAATCAATAAGATGTTAAATGGAACTTGTCGAGCATGTGGAAGACTTCTTCTTCCGGAAGCAGATCTAGCTGCATACCATGAACGCCTAGATAAGAGGGAACCTTTCTCTCCCACCATAGTAGAGACTATTGCAAAGGAGATTCTCGCCAAGGCTAAGAAGACCAAAACATGTCCACACTGTTCCAGGCAAGAATATGATATAGAATTTACGAAGCCTACGATGTTCCATGAAGTTACAGAGGCAGGCGGCGCAACTCGTCTACTTCCTATTGCCATCCGTGAACGTATGGAGCGGATCAGAGACGAAGATCTGGTCCTTCTAGGCTATGATCCAAAAGCTGCGCGACCGGAGTGGTTCATTCTTCAGGTGCTTCCAGTCCCGCCAGTAGCGGTGCGACCATCCATCACACTGGAGTCCGGGATACGATCAGAGGACGACTTGACCCATAAGACTGTCGATATACTCAGAGTAAATCAAAGAGTAAGGGAATGCAAGGAGTCAGGTACTCCTCCGCTGATTGTTCAGGATCTTGTAGACCTCCTTCAGTATCATGTAAGCACTTTCTTCGATAATGAGGTGTCCGGCGTGCCTCAAGCTCATCACCGGTCAGGAAGGCCTCTAAAGACTCTGAGTCAACGACTGAAGGGAAAGGAGGGACGGTTTCGTGGGAGTCTCTCGGGCAAACGCGTCGATTTTTCCAGTCGGACAGTAATTTCTCCAGACTCAAATCTGGACATATCAGAGGTAGGAGTTCCTTTCGATATAGCAAGAAGGCTGACAATTCCAGAAAAGGTTACTCCGTGGAATCTGGAATTCCTCAAGAAGCTCGTAATCAATGGACCATTCGATCATCCTGGTGCAAACTACGTCGTCCGTCTCGACGGTGTAAAGATTCGATTAGACTATGTGGGCGATCGAGAAGCATTAGCGGACTCCCTAGCTCCTGGGTTCCTAGTCGAGCGGCATCTCGTAGATGGTGACATTGTAATTTTCAACCGCCAACCTTCACTCCATCGGATGTCAGTAATGGTGCATCACGTCAAAGTTCTGCCATACCGAACTTTCCGCCTTCACCCATCTGTCTGCCCCCCATACAATGCAGACTTTGACGGAGACGAAATGAATCTTCATGTTCCCCAGAGCGAGGAAGCTAGATCTGAAGCCATGACACTAATGCGAGTTCAGGACCAGATCCTTTCTCCCAGATATGGGGGACCAATTATAGGAGCTATTCGTGACTTCTTGACTGCTGCTTATCTACTGACGATGGATTCAACATATCTTAGTGAAGATGAGTTCGTCGACCTAGCGTTTGCTTCTGGTTACCATGGAACTCTACCCAAGCCTGTTAAGACAACACCTAAGAAGACATACACAGGAAAACAGCTCTTCTCACTCCTTCTTCCTGAAGATTTCAATTATGTAATGACCTCGAAATGGGCAAAGAGCTTGAAGACAGCGGGAGATCGAGACGTTGTTATCCGGAATGGTATACTAGTCAAAGGTGTAATAGACCGTGCTGCCATTGGTGCTGAAGAGTCAGATAGCGTACTGCATAGAATTGCTAAGGACTACGGAGCGGCCCGAGCTAGGCAATTTCTTAATTCGACGCTATCCTGCTTGAGACTTTTCATCACCCGCTACGGTTTCACCTATGGATATGATGAATTACAGTTACCTGACGCTGCTGAGGAAGGTATCAAGAACGTTCAAGACGAGGCATATGACAGTGTAAAAACGCTGATCAAGAACCATGAAAAAGGTTCTCTAGCAGTTGCCAGAGGATTAAGTCCCGAGGCTATACTTGAGCTCGGTATAGTAACTGAACTAGCTCGTGCTCGAGACCGAGCTGGACGGATAGCTGACCAGGCCCTCTCATTGGATAATGCTGGCGTCGTAATGGCCAGAACAGGGGCTAGAGGTTCTAGTCTTAACCTTGGCCAAATGACAGCTGCGTTAGGACAACAGTCCGTCCGCGGAAAGAGGATCGAGAAGGGGTTCCAAAGAAGAGCACTCTCGCATTTCCAGAGAGACGACACTACACCAAATGGTAGAGGATTTGTGCGTTCTAACTACCGTGAGGGACTCAACCCTGTTGAATTCTTCTTCCATGCGATGGGAGGCAGAGAAGGACTCGTAGATACAGCGGTCAGAACCCAGCAGAGTGGGTATATGCAACGACGGCTTGTTAATGCCCTGGAGCACCTCAAAGTAGAATATGATCTAACAGTCCGTGACCCACACGGACACATAATCCAATTCCTCTATGGCGAAGATGGTGTCGACCCTGCTAAGAGTGATCACGGGAAAGCTATCAACGTGGAAAGACTCGTTGAGACCGAGGCATTAGTGTCAGGTGGACAGACACGAAAGTCAGCTACCCCTCTAAAGTCAGTAACTGACAAACAGCAAGTTGATCAGCTAAACCCAAAGATCGTCGATGACCTTGAAAGAGCTTTAGAGAAGACACCCCTGTCTAGAACCTCGGTCGAGAAAGTCTTCCAGTCGACGGTGGAGCTTCTCAAGAAAGTCACTGTCGAACCTGGCGAAGCGGGTGGAATAGTTGCTGCCCAGTCTATTGGAGAACCTGGGACTCAGATGACTCTCCGAACATTCCATTTCGCGGGAGTGAAAGAACGAGACGTAACACTTGGTCTACCACGACTCATAGAATTAGTGGATGCGCGCAAGCAACCAGCAACTCCTTCTATGGACATCTTTTTGGATAAGAAACATCAACAGTCACAAGAGGACGCGCTCAAGGTAGCTCGAGAAATTCTCTTCACAAAAGTAACAAACCTAGTCGAGGCAAGTGAGGTCGAGTTCGCTGGACGAATTAAATTACGTCTGAACAAAGCCATTCTAGCGGAGAGAGAATGCACGCCGAAGATGGTAGCAGACGTAATTGAGAATGTGAAGAGAAAAACAGAGGTATCTGAAGATGATGAAAATATAGTCTATGTGACTGTAGAAGGTGCCGATCTACCTTCCCTCTTCACCGTGAGAAACAAGATCATGAATCTGCGAGTGAGGGGAATTCCAGGAATTTCTAGAGTTTCGATCGTGCAGGAAGGGAATCAATGGATTATCCAGACATCGGGTTCAAACTTAGCCAAGGTTCTCCGGATCGAAGGTGTAGACACAGCTCATACTACGACAAATAATATCTTTGAAATTGCCACAGTACTTGGTATCGAAGCTGCCAGAGGAGCCTTGATCAAGGAAGTCATGTCCACCTTGGACGAGCAAGGTTTGGAGGTAGATATCCGCCATATCTTCTTAGTAGCAGACTTAATGACCTGCAAGGGAATACTTCAACAGATCGGTCGGCACGGGATAGCGGGAACAAAAACAAGCGTTCTAGCAAGAGCTGCGTTTGAAATCACTGTCCCTACTATAGCGAATGCCGCAATAACGGGCGAGACAGAGGAATTGCGAGGAGTAACTGAAAACGTCATCGTAGGTCTTCCTATTCCTGTTGGCACAGGAATGATAGACGTATTCATGAAGGGCTAGGATTTTGACATCTGTTCAACTCGAAAGAGCTATTACGGAAGTTGCCAAAACTGGCAAGTATGTTCTTGGTAGCAAGGAAGTTCTGAAGTCCCTAAACAGCTCAAAGATCGTAATCTATTCTGGTTCACGTGATCTTCCACACATAGAGAGAATTGTAGGGGCTTGCACGCAACATTCTATCCCCGTAGTCGCCTACGACGGCTCCACAGAAGAACTTGGTAGACTATTGGGCAAGAGATACTCTGTCTCCGTCGTTGCAGTACGGAGTCCAGTCGGCGAGGATCTTACGGCATTCGGCCTTTCATCAACCAGCTCCACGACCGAGGAGCCTGAAGGATCTTCCTCCACTTGAAAGAATCACACTGTTTATTCTTCCTCCATTAACAAAACAATTACTCCGATAGCCACTTATAGAAGATCGCATACTTCTTTTCGCCTTGCTTCTACCACAAGAGTTGGCAGCTAGGATAGCAATACCAGCCTTGAGAGCTCTGGTCGCAAGAAATCTCGTGATTGAACATGGTTTTAGCCAGAGGCAGGCTGCTAGAAAGCTGGGCATTACTCAGGCAACGGTAAGCAACTACATTAGAGAAAAGAGAGGGATCCAATTTGCCATAGAGGAGACAGAAGAAATCAAAAAGGCTGTGCAAGGAGTAGCAAATAACCTCGCCAATGGTGTTGAACAGATCAATGCGATGACCATATTAACAAATCTCACACAAAAAGTACTCGCGACTAGACAACTGTGCGAGTACCATGCAAAGCTAGATCCAACATTTGATGCTTCATCCTGCCCCATCTGTGACGACGTTACAGAAGAGATAGCGCGAAGACAGTAAAGCCTCTAAGAATTAACTCCCAGGCATATCGATAGTCAGCTTTTACACAAGGAACTGTTCTCTTTCTAATGCTTTCAAGCTCAAGGCATGGTCTCAACGTTTTCTAAGAAATCTGCCGATGCAGAATATCGTCGCAAATGATACTTCAGGAACCATAAGTTAAATATTAGAAAATGACAAAATATCGAACGCATATGATTTCGCTGGCAGGAACTGTCAGTCCCTCCAGAGGCATCTTTTCTGGGTCCATGGCTGACTCTGAAGTTACTAGAGGGACTGTTCTGGTGAAAAGAGGTTTCGCTCACATGCAGAAGCATGGAGTAATTATGGATGTTACTTCGGTAGAGCAAGCTCAAATTGCTGAAGATGCTGGAGCAGTTTCAGTAATGGTATTGGATAAGCTCCCATATGATGTGAGACAAGCAGGAGGAGTGGCGAGGACTGCTAGTGTTAAGGCCATTGAGGAAATTCTAGACCATACAACAATCCCTGTAATGGCGAAATGTCGGATTGGTCATACCTACGAAGCTAGAGTATTGGAGACTGTCGGCGTAGACATGGTAGACGAATCTGAGGTTCTTACCCCGGCGGATGAGGAGAGACATATCTGGAAATGGGATTTCACTACTCCCTTCGTGAACGGATGCCGCAATCTCGGTGAAGCTCTAAGAAGAATTGAAGAAGGAGCATCGATGATCCGTACGAAAGGAGAGCCTGGCACAGGAAATGTGGCAGAGGCAGTAAGACACATCAGACTAGTGAATAGTGAAGTGGAACGAATTCGCGGTATTTTTCAAGATGGCAACGAACAAGAACTACTCAGAATTTCGCGTGAACTGAGGGTGTCCCATGATCTCGTCAAGGAGACCGGGAGGCTTGGACGTATTCCGGTAGTCAATTTTGCTGCTGGAGGGATCACTACGCCAGCAGATGCAGCACTGATGATGATCCTGGGTTGTGACGGAGTCTTCGTAGGTTCAGGAGTTTTCAAATCCGAGGATCCGGCAGAACGAGCAAGTTCCATTGTATATGCAACTACCTTTTATGAAGATCCAAAGGTGGTTACAGAAGCCCAAAGAATGGTTGATGAGAAGAAGTCCATGTTAGGAATGGAAGTAAAGGACTTGGAGCTACGTATGCAGGAAAGGGGGGCTCAAGTATAAGAAATATCCACGTAGGCGTTCTTGGCCTTCAGGGCGATATAGAAGAGCACGTAGACGTTATTACGGGTCTACTCAATAAAGGTGCAAATTCTGGAGATGTAATACTAACCAAGACCTCCGATGACTTGACAAGAATCGATGCATTAGTGATTCCAGGAGGAGAGAGTACAGCAATCAGCGGCCTAGCCGAATGGAATGGATTATTGTCCAAGGTCAGAGATCGCATCAGTACAGGAATGCCAGTCCTGGGTACTTGTGCGGGGATAATTACTCTTGCAAAAACAACCTACGATCGCGTTGGTAGAAAGACTGCTCAGCCTACCTTGGGAGCTCTTGATGTGGTAGTTGAGCGCAATTCGTTTGGACGTCAACGTGAGTCTTTTGAAGTAGATCTTGATATCCCAATATTAGGGAAACGACCATTTAGAGGTGTCTTTATTCGCGCACCAAAGATTAAGGAGGTTACAAGACCAGTCGAGATACTAGCGAAATTAGGTAAGACGATTGTTGCAGTTCGGCAGAGAAATATTTTCGGAACATGTTTTCATCCCGAGCTTTCTGGAGAGACTAGATTCCACGAATATTTTCTAAAGACAGCTAGAGATCTTCTGAAAGAAGGATGACGTGTGAGAAATGAATCATACTATGAGTCAAAGAGAATTTCGGATATTTGAATGGTTAATCTTTTTGAACTCGACAGACGGAAGACAAGGCAAGTTTCATTATGAATCCTCTCGCTCGGGTTGAAGCGAGCTACCGTGACGGTTCTATACCGAAGCGGGTTATCACGAGCTTACGAACTCGAATGAAGTATGTGGAAGAAGGGGTACAACGAGTTCAACGCGCCGCGAAACTATCATACCCAGGCTTCTATGTTACACCTATTTTGCCCGTTACTAGAACAGAGTTAGAGACAGGTGCTATGGGTGTTCTCTACGCGCGAACAATCCCATCTGTAGTTGAAGGAAGTGTCGAAATAATGGTTGAAATCTCGGCTCCCTTAATCCTATATGCTACAAAGGGCACCCTCCATGGCATACTGGCACATGAATTTCTTCACTATGTAGACTTTGCGAGAAGGTTCTCGCGCGTTGATGTTACATCAGATTCGGTATCAGGAACAATATTTGAATCATATTTCTCAGATGAAGGAAGACTCGCTGATCCCAAGGTCATATTTAATGACCGAACACTCATACGACTAATCGATAGCAAGGTGGAAGGAGGGATCAAAGACCAGAAATTACATCAAAAGACAATTGAGAAATGGCTGAAGCCTGGTTTACCATCACTTATGACATCTCCTGATAGCAACACTGTTAGTCTCCCCATAACAGCTATCTTGAGCGCTCGTGTAGACCCCTATCTCAAGATGAAGTTAAAGGAACTGGATGAAGTAAAGAGTCAGTCGCGGAACCCCCCATCGTCGGGAGAATGAAGCTTTCTGAAAGAGTATCTGGCCCCCTTAGAAAGAATTACTCGCGGTTATACAACCGAGGCCTTGGCAGCCTATGGTTCCAGGATAGCAGGCTACTCCAAAGGCCAAAGCGACCTTGATCTTCTAGTTGTACTTCGCGAATACCCTCCTAAGGTGAGGTACAAGTATCTCAAAGGGAAGATCGATCTCTCAGCTCTTCTAGTGGATCGTGATTCCCTAGTAGCTGATGCGGAACGGGCTTATCTAGGCGAATTTGTTGTCGGCCGCCTCCTAAATACCTACCAACCGATTGAAGGAGAAGAATTTCTCTCAGATGTAGAGAACCGCTTCAAGGGGAGAGTTATCTTAGAGACTCTCGTCGAACTAGCTTCTCAATACGGAGAATTTGCTAACAACCTGCTTATTCCACCAGACTATTTTCTATTCGAAAAGCTTCGAAAACGTTCGTCACAGTACCCTCCAGCCTTGTATAGCTACATACGAACCTATACCGGTCCACGAAGTCCAGAAAACGTCATAGCTGCAAAGAAGGGCTTTGAGTACTACCTTCGCAAGCTTGCTACTGAAAACTTTCTAGACTTCAACGATGGATTTGCCCATCTTAAGAAAGGTGCGGTCAAGGGTGGCCAGCTTGTTAGGCTTTCAAATCTAATTACTACCACTAAACGCGGTGCTACTTCCTATCTCGTACATGGTTGGGCAGGACGTGTAAGTTTTGATGTGGTACGCCGCGAGAGCATGTCAAAGCTGCGGAGATCTAGAGAGTCTGGCTCTCCACCATCCACACTGTCAACACCTAAGAATCTACTTAGGATCCCAGAAGGGGAGCTCTTAATAGAAGAGAAGGACTGGTCCGCACAACTACCTAAGATTCTAAAACTAGGAAGTAAAGCAAAGATAAGAAAACAACGACTTGGAGAGATCTATAGTCCAACATGGATTTATACCCTAAAGGAACGGCGCAGAGAAGATAGAGTTGTTGTTAAGAAATTTCGTGATGTTTGGTCACCCAAGTGGGCTCTAACATATGTTTGGGCCATTCCTTCAAAGAGATTAAGCATGACGCCTCTTGAGCGTCTGTCGAGAGAATATTTTGGGCTTGGTATGCTCCGGAAGCATGGCTTCATGACTCCCGAAGTAGTAGCCGTCCAGCTTAGCCATAGAATACTCATGAGAAAATTCATTGACGGGGTCACCCTTGATGAGATCGCATCAGATATCGTGAATGAAAGGATCGATGGGGCTGAAGCGGTAGCACATTTCGGAGAAATCCTTTCAAGAATTCATTCGCTCGGAATGTCCTTTGGAGACACGAAACCAAACAACTATGTAATCAATAACAAAGACGATAAAATTTACCTCTTGAACTTGGAACAGCTATCCGAGGGAGGCGATCAAGCTTGGGATATAGCTGAATTTCTCTACTATTCAGTAAAGCTCGCAGTAAATTCCAAGGGGCCTCGAGCATTAGCTGACGCCTTCAGAGAAGGATACCTTAAGCATGGAAGCGCTGATAAGTTACAAAGAGCAGCGCGATTGAAGTATTTACTTCCTTTCCAGCCGTTCCTGTTTCCACCAGTTATCAATGAAATTCGTCGACAGCTACAATCCAGTCGGTAACGAAAAATTACTTATCGCTTCGATTAAACTGTGTAAACCCGCACTTTCCACAAGATTGCCTCTCTTGATGGTCAGCCAGAAAGACACCTTTTCCACAACGGGGACACTCCTTCTTTAGAAGTGCAGCATTTTCGCCGTCGATTTTATAATATTTCCAGACCTGAGGACTGGGTTTTGATTTCTTGGTTGTGGATTTCTCTTCAGACATGTTATTCTACCCTAGCTAGGAAGATTCCTCTTCTTTCTTATCATCTGCCTTGGCATCCTTCTTATCATCTGCCTTGGCATCCTTCTTATCATCTGCCTTGGCATCCTTCTTATCATCTGCCTT
>PBSW01000058.1 GCA_002726865.1 Candidatus Bathyarchaeota archaeon | reverse complement strand
TTTATTACCCGTTGGATGTTTTCTCATATAGTTTTTATCTAAACACTTTCTACGTTTAATTATGTCAAGGCATAAACTATCGAGGAAAGTCCAGACTGTGCTGGGTACGATTGACGCAGGGGATATGGGCATTACTCTGACCCATGAGCATTTACTATGTGACACGAGCTACAGGTTTGTTGAACCTAAGATAGATAGTCAGAAAGAACTCGCTAATGCCCGAATCAAAATTGAGAATCTCGATTGGATTAAAAGAAATCAAAATAGCTGCCTTGATAACTTGAGTCTGTTGAACGAAGAGTCCGCCATCTCTGAGCTGCATCATTATAAAAAAAAGGGCGGAGGAACGGTTGTAGATGTAGGGAACATCGGTCTCAGTCGTAATCCAGAGGGACTGGCACGCATATCTCGAGCAACCGGCATTAACATCATAATGGGAGCAGGATATTACGTGGGGACAAGTCATCCACCGGAACTGGCGAGTAAAACTGAAGACCAGATAACAGATGAAATTGTGCGTGATATAACCATTGGGGTAGGAGATACCGGGATAAAAGCAGGGATACTTGGAGAGATTGGCTGCTCATATCCTTTAAAAGACACTGAAGTAAAGGTGCTGGGTGCTGTTGCACGAGCCCAGAAAATAACAGGAATATCGGTGAATATCCATCCAGGGCAAAGCCAGACTTCTCCTATTGAGATCATAGAATTTCTTAGTGATAATGGAGGGGATATTAACCGGACTGTAATGAGTCATGTAGGTAATAGACACGGAAATGACATAGATCTGACCTTAGAGTTGGCTGAGAATGGGTGTTATATTGAGTACGATAGATTCGGTCAATCACAGAACCCGATTAAGCTTCCCAATAAACTCATGTATGGGCTCTCTGACTGGGAGCGAATCGGATGTATCAAGCATCTCATTGATCGTGGATTTCTTGATCAAATCCTGATATCTCATGATGTATTTAATAAAACCGACCTCCGTCAATACGGCGGATTTGGTTATGACCATATCTTGACAACAGTTATTCTCCTTATGCGCATGCAATGCATTACTGATGAGCAAATCCACACCATACTTGAGAAAAATCCCGGGCGCATGCTCCAATTTACCTGAATTCCCCTCACGCGCTTTGCCATTATCCAAAACTGAACATTTATAATCACTATTTAGGTTGTCAGATTATGTCAGTAGCGAAATATCATCTCAAACCTATAGTCATATATTGGAAAAAAATACTCAAATTAATTTTACACTTCTCGGGATTGATCAGATCCGAATGGTCTGAAATTAGTGTTTATGATTTATTTAATCTCTTAAATTCTAATTACCTTCCACTATTAATCGATATTCGATCTCCTACGGAATTTAGTGGGGGTTATGGACATATTCCCCAAGCCAGGTCAATCCCTTTGTTGGAATTAGCATCATATCTCGAAAATCTTCAATCCTTCAAAGAAAAGACAATTGTAACTATGTGCCCTGGAGGTGGAATGTCTTTGATCGCTGTAGAAATATTGACCGAGGCAGGTTTTACGGATGTTAAGAGTCTGAAAGGGGGCACGGATTTATGGCATCAATGCGGGTATCCCACTACTAGGTCCAACGCTGATGAATAGAACTTTTTCAATAGGTTAGTATGATTAACTATGACAACTTTTACACACGTGAGTAAATAATAAAGTGCAATCTTAATGATAAACGTTCATAAGAGAGTTGATGCACGGGGCCTCGCCTGTCCCATGCCTATTTTAAAATCTATGCAGGCAATAAAAAACATGGCTATTAATCGTGTGCTTGAAATTCTTACCACTGATCCCGGTAGTATAACCGACATTCCAACATGGGCTATTGCTACGGGTCAAGAACTCATCTCCTATGAAGAACGGGGTCTAAACGAATACCGATTCCTAGTAAAGAAAAAAAAATAACTCACGTATGCGGTTAGATGGGTTTTTTCAATTTAAATTTACTTGCGCACTCGCGTAAAAGACCCTTGGTACAATCTAATCCTTAATTTTTGGACCTGAAATCTTACGACCACTCATCAATGCCTTAAAAAGTCCTTAAAAGTGCAGAGAACTTGAACCCTTCAATATCCACCCCTAGACCTTCGGTGATGTGAAAACGTCAAACCAACCGGAGCTGCATGCATGTCCCATGCGCAATTAATTTATCGAAATCTAATCTTGTATTTTCAATGAATATTATATCCTTGTTAACTTTGTTCAAGAATAAACTCTTCAATTCGTTTTTTGGCTTTTTCAATATAGTTTGGATCAATATCCATGCCGATATGACGTCTGTTAGAAACTATTGCAGCAATATTTGTTGTACCTACTCCACAAAAAGGGTCTAGAACAACATCGTTTTCAAAGGAGTAAAGTTGGATGCATCTGTATGGTAATTCAATTGGAAATGGTGCAGGATGTCCAAGTTTTTTTGCTGATGTTGCAGGGAAGGACCATATGCTTTTAGTAAAGTCCAAAAATTGTTCTTTAGTTATTGTATTGTTTCTATCTTTCTTTTTTCTACCTAACTTTCCTTTAGAATAAATTAAAATATATTCATGCACATCTCGAAGGACTGGATTTGATGCAGATTTCCAACTTCCCCATGCTGTAGAAACTCCAGCACTAGCACTTTTATTCCATATCACTTCTCCTCTCATTATAAATCCTATGTCATCCATAATTTCAATTATATATTTATGAAGTGGAATGTATGGCTTCCTTCCAACATTTGCAATATTTATACATGCTCTTCCTCCATTTACTAACACTCTAAACGTTTCTGAAAAAACTTCTTTTAAAAAATGTTTGTACTCTTCTAGACTTAGGTCATCATCATATTCCTTGGAAACATTATATGGTGGAGAAGTAACCATTAAATGAACAGAAGAATCCGGTAAAAACCTCATATCTCTACTATCTGCCCATATTACCCTGTCCAAATATTTTCTATCTATAATATTTTTAATTTCCTCTAAATCTTCATTTATATTAACATTCCTATATAATTTACTACTATAAAATTTCGATGAATCATGTTGTTCTCTTTTTCCAATCCCAAACGCACTTGTTTTAGTCCCTTTATTGTTTTTTTCCATTTTACATTTTTCCATTTTACACAGTATCTGTTTCCTTTTCCGAATTCTACATATTCTTCCTTTTCTTCTATTTGGCGTCGTATACCTTATTAAACCGACTTTCTCGAGTTCAAACAAAGTTCAGCGCGGATGCCCCCTACAAAGAGACATTCTCCTTCCTCAAACCCTTATGCATCTAGCTTACGTTCTACACAAAGCCCATTAACTCACCACGCTATTAGTACACATTGCAGTCGGTCTTACTGCAAGTTTCACCGCGCGCACCTTAATGTACTTCATATATCCAGGAAAAGCCCAGCATCCTAGAGAAGGGCATCAAGTAGTTGGGGTCCTATACCCTATTATTCCAACGCGGACTCAAACGGAGCCCAAGTATGTATTCGCTCTATTTCCAACCAAGCTCCTTTGAGTGTCATATACCTCTTTACTAGGGAAAAGAAAGATTTTTATTTGAATGCCTCGAAGATTAGGAAGTGGAGAAAATGAGGGAGTACGTTCACTAGGGGCGCTTGCATTCATCAGTGATGGTAGCAATCTCCTTTTGACCCTCGAATCCGCCTTGACGATTCTAAGCAACTTAGTAATCCAGCGGATTCTGTGCCTTTTGGTTCTCCCACTTCTATATGCGGTGAAATAACAATGACAAAAGTGAAGTTTGCAATTCCTAAGGGGCACCTTGAGGGTGACACTCTGAAGATGCTTGAGAGGGCAGGCTATCAGATTAGCGACCTCAAGCGGACCTATAGACCCAGCATCAACGACCTCGGCATAGAGCTCAAGGTCCTGAGGCCTCAGGAGATCCCCACATTCGTCAATGAGGGAGTCCAGGATATCGGCATCAGCGGGAAGGACTGGATCGCCGAGAACAGGGCCGACGTTGAGATCCTCCTGGATTTGGAGTATAGCAGGGTGCGTCTCGTTGTAGCCGTGCCAAAATCTTGGACCGATGTTAACAGCCTCTCGGACCTCCTACGGAAGAAAATGGAGCGCGGAGAGACCCTCCGGATATCATCGGAGTACCTCAACGCCGCGAAGGACTACATCAAGGCAAACCCTGTCTACAGGGAGGCCTATGGCAACGCCGATCCCTTGGTGGTGAGTCCTTGGTGGAGGGTCGGGGAAAACGAGGCAGTCGCCATCTATCTTAGCTTCGGGGCCACAGAGGCGAAGCCCCCTGAGGACGCCGACGCTATCATAGAGGTGGTAGACACTGGGACAAGCCTAGAGCAGAATAGTCTTAAGATCATTGAGAAAGTCATGGACACAAGTGCCCTCCTAATTGCCAATAAACGGGCCCTGAAGGACCCCTCCAAGAGGGAGAAGATCATGGACATCCT
This sequence comes from Candidatus Bathyarchaeota archaeon, assembly GCA_002726865.1. Next base: position 45,420 of record PBSW01000058.1, on the reverse strand, counting down.
CACCCTCATAAAGGGGGCTGTGGACGGATCCAAGAAGCTCCACGTATTCGCCAACGTGAAGAAGACCAACTTGGAAGAGCTTCTAGAGAAGTTGCCCGCCCTGAAGCGCCCCACTATCAGTGATCTCTCCGATCCAGAATGGTGCGCTATCAACACAATCATCGACAAAAAGAAATTCCTAGAGATCCTTCCAATTCTCCGGGTTCTTTCCCAGGGCATCGTGGTCCACGAACCCCGACAAGTGCTCCCTCTCGAAGAGATAATGTTGGAGAACAGCCAAAAATGATGGGGAGATATTCCAATATCCCCCAAGAGCTTCTTGTGAAGCGATGGCCAAATATCGAGGCCACAGACCGTCAGCTCCAACTCTATGTAGAATCCATCGTGGAGGACGTGCGGATTAGGGGCGATAAGGCCATCAAGGAGTATACACGAAAATTTGACAACGTAGCGATTGACGAGCTAAGGGTGAAGCATGAGGAGATCCTTGACGCATATGAGTCTGTAACAACAGAGCAGATCGCTGCTCTGAAGGAGTTGAAGCGGAGGCTCGAGACCGTGGAGACTAAACGCTTAAGCTTACTCTCCTTTAAGCTACAACTAGAGGGCGTCAGCATCCAGTGCACCGTCCGCCCCCTCCACAGCGTGGGCTGCTACGTCCCTGGGGGGAAAGCGGAGTACCCGAGCTCCCTTGTGATGAATGTGGTCCCTGCAAAGGTGGCGGGGGTAGATCAGATAATCATATGCACCCCTCCTCGCCGAGATGGACACCCTTCACCTCTCACTCTCGTGGCCGCTGATATATGCGGTGTGGACGCCGTCTACAAGGCGGGAGGAGCCCAAGCCATTTCCGCTATGGCGTACGGCACTGAAACGATCCCTCAGGTTAACAAGATCGTGGGACCTGGAAATCGATACGTGACCTCTGCCAAGCAGGTCGTCTCAAGCGTTGTGGCAACTGACAAGCCCGCGGGGCCCAGTGAGATCCTTGTTTTGGCAGACGGGACTGCGGATCCAAGGCTCATCGCCCTGGATCTCATCAGCCAAGCTGAGCACGGGAATGGAGGATCCTACGGCCTTGTGACCACTTCAACGGCTTTGGCTGATGAGGTTGAAAGGGCTCTAGTTGAGATCCTAGAAAGACTCCCCGATGGGGAAGAAGTTGGAAAGCTCCTATCCCGAAGAGGGTTCATCTATATCGTAGGGAGTATCGATGATGCCGTCAATTTCGCTAACCGATACGCCCCAGAACATCTGGAGATCCTTACCGATGACCCCCGAGGTGCTGCCGAAAAAGTAACAGGTGCTGGGCTCGTTCTGTTGGGGCCATACTCCCCGGTCTCCGCTACCGATTACAGTATGGGCGTCAACCACGTTCTCCCCACAGGGGGATACGGAAAGGTTGCCTCTGGAATCACTGTGCTAGACTACCTAAGAACCCTCTCTGTGGTAGAATCCTCGGAGGAAGGGCTCGCCGGAGTCAGGGGGAACGTTGAGGCCCTCGCCAATGCGGAGGGACTCCCTAATCACTACCTTGCTGTCGAGGGGAGGTTTAAGGAATGACCCTGGATGAATTCGTTTCCTCATCCAGACGCCTAGGGATTTATAAACCAGGTGAACCCGTGGAGGAACTTGCTGCACGCCTAAATTTGCCTGTCAGCAGGGTCCTTAAGCTCAACGCAAACGAGAACCTCTTCCTGCCACGATCTACTCTCCAGAGAGTTCTGACCGAGGCCGCCGCCGAGATAGACCCTAGGTTGTACCCCGGGGGAGAGGAAGCAGTACTCGCCGAGAAACTCGCGAGCCTCCACGGTGCCTCCCCCGCCCATATCATTCTGGCATCTGGGGGAGATATGATCATAGACCTGATAATGTCCAGTCTCGTGAAGCAGGGGGACACGGTGCTCGCAGTCACCCCAACCTTCTCTATGTACCCCCGGACGGCGAAGATCAAAGGTCTGACCTTTAGGGCTGTCTCCTTGGACAACAGATTCATGTTAGACGGGGAGATGGTGCTAGAGGAGGCAGAGGGGGTAGGCCTCATCGTTCTCTGTAACCCCAACAATCCTACTTCGAACCAGTTTAATCGGGGGGAGGTAATGAAGATCGTAAATGGCTTTGAGGGATTCGTCCTCATAGATGAGGCTTATGCTGAGTTCGGAAATTACTCCCTGGTCGGGGAGGCCCTCAAAAGAGATAATCTTATTGTCCTCAGGACCTTTTCGAAGGCCTACGGCCTCGCCGGCCTGAGGTTGGGATATGGGGTTACGAACAAAGTTCTCGCATGCACTCTGACTGAGAGGTATTTGATGCCATTCTCCGTTCCCAGTTTTGTGCTACGGGTTGGGGCGAAGCTTCTTGACGAGAGGGCCGCGGTACTGGAGGCCATCGAGGAGGTAAAGCGGGAACGGGAGGCCCTCGTGGACTCCCTTGGAAAGATAGAGGGGGTAGAGGCTTTTCCATCTGACTCTAACTTCGTCCTTTTCACTACTAACAAGCCCTACGAGGAGGTCTACAACAGGCTTCTCGAGAAAGGGGTTATCATCAGGAGGATTGGAGATGTTTCCGGCTATTCTGACTGCCTCAGGGTTAGCGTCGCACCTCGGGAAATCACTTCAATGTTCTTGGAAGCCCTGAGGGAGGTATTAGCGTGAAACCTAGATACGTAGAATCTCAAACCACCACAGGGGAGACCTATTACATCAGGCAGGATCGTCTGAGGGACTTGACAAAGGTTGATGTGGTGGTATTCGACTGTGATGGCGTCCTCCTTGATGTCAGGGAGTCCTACAGCAGGGCCGTCGCCAGGACCACGAGTGCCCTAGTTGAGACTATGACTGGTTACGCTGTTCCCGAGGAACTTTACGATTCACGGCTCAACCGTGTCTACAAGCGCACAGGGGGATTCAACAACGATTGGGCTCTTACCTATGCATTCACAATAAGGACCTTGGCTGAGCTCCCGGAGGGTTCTCTGAAGAGGCTAAGGAGGGTCGCTGTAGAGGCACTAAAATCTGGGACCCTTTTTGGGATGTTCAAACATCTTAGGGAAAACCCAATAGCATCCGAAATTCCGGTGAAGACGTTGTACAGGGGTCTTACCATCTTTGCCGAGGAGCTGGACTCCACGGGCTGGGAGGCTGTCGACAGGTTGCTTTGTAACCAAGTTTACCCTGAGATCAGGGATACCCTCGGATATCCGGGTGGCGTGGGTGAGGGACTCGTAGCCACAGTCTTTGAGGAGATATTCTCTGGGGCAGAGCTATTTGAGCGGAGCTTTGGGATAGAGGGGATATATGGGGCTGAAGGTTCCGGCTTTATCGAGAATGAAGGTGTGATAATCAATGATGAAACCCTTAGGAGGCTCACGGAGATTCTGGGTGGGGCGAGGATGGGCATCTCATCCGGCAGCCTTGCCGCGACTGCAATGCACGTCCTCGGGGAATCCATCAATGAGATCAAAGAGGATGCCCGGATCTGGTATGAGGCCGTCGACGAGGCCCAGGCGATAAAGGGCATGGTGGGCCTCCACAAGCCTCATCCCTTTTCACTGCTTAAAGCCTCAAAGCCCTTCAAACCCTACGATCGGGTCTTATATGTGGGGGACACCATGGCCGATAGGCTTATGGTTAGGAATGCGGGGGAACCCCCTTTCCTATTCGCTGGGGTTCACGGGAACGTGCACGGTTCTGAGGAGGCAAGAGACGACTTCATGTCATGCGGTTCTGACATCGTTGCCCTGTCGGTGAACGATCTGCCTGAGATATTAGAAAATGTGAGAGATAACTGAAAATGAGGAGACAAGAGTTTAGGCGAGAGACCAGCGAGACGATTGTATCAGTCGGGCTCAATCTGGATGGCATTGGGGAGGGGAAGATAGAGACCCCCCTCGCCTTTTTCAATCATATGCTAGGGAGCCTAGCGACCCACAGTTTAATTGACTTGAGGGTGGAGGCCCATGGAGACCTTTATCATCATATCGTCGAGGACGTCGGGATAGGCATCGGGTCCGCGATCAAGGAAGCCCTGGGAGACGGGAAGGGAATAGCCCGTTTTGGCTACGCTCTTGTTCCTATGGACTGCTCTATTGGATCCTGTGCCTTAGATATTGGTGGCCGCCCTTACGCCGTGGTAGATCTATGCTTCAAAGGAGCCAAGGTGGAGGACACTGCATCAGAGGACCTTACCCACTTCTTTGAGACCTTGGCGACCAGCATGTGTGCCAACATTCATTTAAAGGTGGACTACGGTCGGAATGACCACCACAAGGCTGAGGCAGCATTCAAGGCCTTTGCTCTGAGCCTCCGGCAGGCCGTCTCAGTTGACCTCCGAAGGAAAGGCGTCCCCAGCAGCAAAGGAGTCATATAATGGCCAAGGTGGCGGTCTTGGATTACGGCGTAGGGAACCTTTTCAGCATGTCTAACGCCCTTGAAAGGGCAGGTCTTAAGGTCAAAGTCACTAGGGAACCTGAAGAAATAGCCTCTGCAAATGCAATCGTTCTCCCTGGGGTGGGGAATTTCGGACCAGCATCAATTAAGCTTAAGTTCTTCGCGGGGGCCCTCCAGAGGGCCCTGGAGGAAAATATACCAATACTGGGGAGCTGTTTAGGAATGCAACTCCTGTTCGAGGGGAGCGAAGAGAGCCCTAAGAAGGGCCTCGGCCTCCTGAAGGGATGGGTTAGGCGGTTCCAGGGGGCACTTAAGGTTCCCCACATGGGATGGAACACCATCAAGGCCGCAAAAAAGAGCCCCCTTCTCGAGGGGATACCCGATGGTCAATATTTTTACTTCGTGCACAGCTACTATCCGGAGCCCGCGGAGGGTGACGTTACTCTGGCTGTCACGGAATATAATGGGAACTTTACCTCTATGGTGGAGTGCGGCCCCCTCTACGGTTGCCAATTTCACCCCGAGAAATCTGGGAAAGCGGGGGCCGTGCTTCTCAGCAACTTTGCAGATATAGTCAAGAGGCGAAGGCGATGATGGTGATACCTGCTATCGACATCATGGACGGCCAGGTCGTACGCCTTACTCAAGGAGATGAGGAATCCAGGATCAACTATGGAAACTCGAGATCCCCTCTGGACGTGGCTCGGCACTGGGTGGAAGAGGGAGCCGAATATCTCCACGTAATAGATCTTGACGCGACTCTAGGTCGAGGCGATAACAGCGGTTTGGTTCAAGAGATCGTCAACGACCTCTCGATCCCCATTCAGGTAGGGGGAGGGATAAGAAGTCTAGAATCTGCGCAAACCCTATTGGGAAAGGGCGTGGACAGGATAATCCTTGGCTCCTTGGCCATTAAGTCCCCCGAACTTGTATCTGGTCTCTGTGAGGAAAATGGGAAGGACAGGATCGTGATCGCCCTTGACCACAAGCAAGGCATAGTCCTTGACAAAGGGTGGAAGGAGTCCACCGGTAAGCCCCTCTGTGATGCCCTTAGGGATTTTATCAGCCTCGGATTAAGATGGTTCCTGATAACTGACACCAGTCGGGACGGGACCTTAGAGGGCCCTGACACAGAGACATATTCCAAAGTATCCAGACACGCGTCCATTATCGCCTCAGGGGGTGTAGGATCCCTTGGAGATATAGGCACGCTACTAGGAACCGGTGTGAAGGCCATAGTGGTGGGAAAGGCCCTCTACGAGGGGGTCTTCACCCTGCCGGAGGCTATCCGCTGCGTGGAGGCCTAAAGGATGTTAGCTAAGCGCATCATCCCCTGCCTCGATGTAAAGGAGGGAAGGGTCGTCAAAGGGACCCATTTCATAGATCTGAAAGACGCCGGGGACCCAGTGGAGTTAGCCAAACTCTACAACAGAGACGGCGCTGATGAGCTAGTGTTCTTGGACATCGCCGCCTCCACAGAGGGGAGAGGCACCCTAAGCAGGCTCGTCAGGTCTGTCGCTACGGAGCTTGATATCCCCTTCACCGTAGGGGGCGGAATTAGGACTAAGGAGGACGTCCGGGATATCTTGAGGAACGGGGCCGACAAGACCAGCCTGAACACCGCTGCAGTGGAGCACCCAGAACAGATCACCGAGATATCTGAGCTCTTTGGTTCCCAGTGCACAGTGGTTGCCATTGACGTCAGGAGGAGATATGAGGAAAGGGGGGACCAGACTATGGTTCAGACCCCAGAGGGCCCCTGCTGGTTTGAGGTATATACCTACGGAGGAAGGAAGGCGACGGGAATGGACGCCCTGAGATGGGCCGTCAGGGCCGAGGACCTAGGTGCTGGGGAGCTCCTAGTTACAAGCATGGACAGAGATGGCACCAAGACTGGCTTTGATAACATCCTCTATAATGAGCTGTCTTGTACCGTTGGGGTTCCTATTGTGGCCAGCGGCGGAGCAGGGGATCCGAGACACTTCCTAAAGGCATTCATCGAGGGAAAAGCAGACGCAGCTCTCGCCGCATCTGTGTTCCACTATGGGAACTACCCCGTTCCCGTCGTTAAGGAGTATCTCCGGACAGAGGGCGTGGAGATCAGGAAATGAAGGACGTGAACATCGGAGACCTTAACTGGGAAAAGATGGGGGGGTTGATCCCGGTAATCGCCCAGGACGCAGGCACTCTCGAAGTCCTCACCCTGGCATATATTGACCAAAAGGCCCTGAAGATGAGCCAGGAGACGGGCTGGGCCCACTACTATCGAAGGAGCCACAGCAGGGTTATGAAAAAGGGGGAGACGAGCGGTAACGTGCAGAGGATAACTGAAATTTTGACGGACTGCGATAACGACGCCGTCATCTACCTCGTGGATCAAAAGGGGCCTGCGTGCCACCTCAGGGAAAGGAGCTGCTTCCACAAGAAAGTCACTGCGAGATAGCTGGTTCTTGATGATGGCCTCAGGTATGCAGAGCTAACTTATGACCTCTTTGCGTCTCATTATTTACCAATTTTTAAACCCGATTCCGCTTGAAGTGATACCTGTTTCTAGTATCCCTTGCCTACGTCCCTTAGAGATGGTGACACCTGCTACGAGGAAACTAAAGAGCGCGCGCCATATATTATAGCCAGTAAAACGACATGAAGAACTTATTTTATGTCAAACTAGGAAATAGATTTTTTTATGGCCTCATGTTCTACAGTTTATAGGCAGATCTCCTCAATTATCCTCTTATACACCTTCACGCCCTTCTTTAGCTGGTCTATCGCTATGAACTCGTTAGCGGTGTGGCCCTGATCAATGCTGCCTGGGCCACATAACACTGTCGGTATCCCCGCCTCGGTATAGTCTCCTGCCTCGGAAAAATATGACACCCCGACGGGCTCGGATCCCAGGACTCTTGTAAGAAGCTTTACGATCTCGCTGTTCCCAGGAATATCCAGGGGATTCCTGACCTTAGGTACGGTTACCTCCACCGAGCCCTCGTAACCTTTATCACTCCCCCCAATTAGCCTCCTCAACCAGCCTTTGATAGTATGCACATCTGCATGGGCAGGTATGAGTCGAGCATTCAATGTGATCTCGCAGCGGTTTGGGATGATGTTTGATTTGATGCCTCCCTTAATGAGTGTGGGCTTAATGGTGGATGGACCCATGAGGGGATGAGGGCTCCCGTTGAGCTCGTCTTGGAGCTCTGAGATGCCTCGGAGGACCTCCGCTCCCCTTGTGATCGCATTGATCCCCGTTTCAGGTCTGCTGCTGTGAGCCGCCTTGCCGTTCACCACCAACGAGGCGTAGGCATACCCTTTATGGGTGCGGCCCACTTTCAGCATAGTGGGCTCCCCCACTACACCGAAGCGGGCCTCCTCCTTAGTCACTTTTCCCTCTTTCAGTACTCGGTCTACGAACCAACCCCCGGTGTCCTCCCCCGCCGTGAAGACTAGGGTGAGTTGCCTTTTGAGGCCCTCCTTCCTGATCTCCTTTGCAGCTTGGATCATGGACGCACAAGGCCCCTTCATATCACTAGCCCCCCGGCCGTAGACCCTACCATCCCTTACAACGGGCTCGAATGGCCCTGAAACGCTCCATAGTGCTGGATCCCCAGCAAGCACAGTATCTATGTGCCCTGACAGGATCAGGCCTGGTCCTGCCCCCTCCCCGATTTTTGCTATGACGTTGGCCCTGTCCTTCTCGACTTCCTGGAGCTCAACATCCACACTGAGGTCCATGAGGAAGTCCCTTATCCACTTGGCTAGAGGCATTTCCTTTGCCGGTGGCCCCGAAGTATCAAACGAGATGAGAGATTTCGCGATATCTATAACCGTCAACTAGATCCTTTGCCAGAGGACGTTGGTCTGATAAAACATGTTCTTAGAAAATTTTCTGCAATTCAACGGATCCACCTCAACTGTTTTTGTTAAATCCTGAATTAATCCGATGTTATATTTACATACCTATGTACATAAAGACCCATTTCATCAAGATTGATCAATTAGATCATTTCCTTATAAAGACAAAGTCCTTCGATGAGATGGTGCAATAGATAAACAAGAAGCTGATCTTGATGCTTTGAGTCTCGCTGTGTCTATTCCACAAAGTCTTGTTTATACGTTGCAGTTTATCCGTTACGGGCGCGACGACGGGCATTCATCAACCAGTAATCTCCGGGTGAGTCTCATCCTTAAATTGACCCCTCTGTCCAGCTATGTATAGAACTGCTTGCAACGGCGATGACCCTTGGAGATAGAAGACGGGATACACCTAATCAAGAATCCTCATAGCACCTATTTCGTGAGCTCGGTCCTCATCGTAGGTGAGAGTCTGACCCTAGTGGATGCAGGTAGGGTGGAGTCCCCAGAGGCATCAATATACCCCGCCATAAGGACCCTAGGGAGGGACCCTCAGGAGATTTCCCTTCTTATCCTCACCCATACGCACTGGGACCATTGCGCCGGGGCTGCCCAGATAAAGAAAGAGACGAGTTGCAAAGTAGCTGTACACGTCAATGGGGAAGCCTACCTGGCTGACCCGGAGAAGGTGACACAGGACCTCACAACTAGATTTCCCGGAATACCCTCGGGAAACATGGCAGGCCTCGACGCTGTTGAACCTGAGATCGTATTTACGGATGGATCTAGGATATCCTTCGACGGGAGGGTTCTGGAGGTCGTCCACACACCAGGTCATTCCGCGGGCTCGTGCTGTATCGTCGAACCTGGACTCGGTCTGTACATTGCAGGGGACAGTATTCAGGGGAGGGGAGAGAGGCGCCCCCTGATCTTCCATGACACAAGAGCATACATCGCCTCGATGAAACGACTCCTTGGAGAACCCATCAAGACCATCGTGAATGGTCATCCATTTCCCCCCTCCAGAAAAGAGGTGCTCAGGGGGGAAGATACGAGACGTCAAGTTGAGGAGAGCATCAAAGCCGTTAAGGATCTGAGGACCGCGGTTTTAAATGCCTTAAGAGAATCCAACGATCTCATGAGCATCAGGGAGCTTCACGAAGCCGTGGGGGTGTCCCATCCTTTTACGATTGGGTGTATTCTTGAATCCCTCGAGGCCGAGGGAGATGTCATGCAGGAGATGATGGGAGGTCGAACCCATTGGCAGGCGTGAAAAGGGTCCTCATAACAGGGATTACAGGCCTCATCGGCGGGATCATCCTAGCGGACCTTAGGCGAGACCACGAGGTGACGGGCATCGCTAGGAGGCATATGGATGGGGTCCGCCACTTCCAAGCGGATATCTATGACTATGAAGCTATACTCCCAGCGTTCGAGGGGCAGGATGCCGTGGTCCATTTAGCCGCCAACGGCTCCGTCGCTACCCCTTGGGAGTCCGCCCTCAAAAACAACATTATGGGTACTCGTAACGTATATCAAGCCTGTGTCGACAGCGGCGTGAGGAGGGTCGTCTTCGCGAGCTCCAACCACGTCACGGGTCTCTACGAGAATGACCCCCCGTACAGTCACATCGTGAAAGGGGAGTACGACAAAGTGGACGCCGAGGCAATCCCACTGATCACCCACGAGTCTCTTATCAGGCCTGACAGCCACTATGGGGTTAGCAAGGCGTACGGAGAGGCCCTAGGCAGGTTTCATAGCGAGGAGCACGGGCTATCTGTTTCCTGCCTCAGGATTGGCAGTCTTCGTCCCATTGACAACCCTTTCGGAGCAGTTAGGTTCTACGCCACTTGGCAGAGCCACAGGGATCTCGCCCAGCAGGTTAGGAAGAGCCTTGAGCGGGACATCGGCTTCGGGGTCTTTTATGGGGTCTCCGACAACAAGTGGAGATTCTGGGGAATCGACCGGTGCAAGGATGTTATAGGATACCGGCCCCGGGACAATGCAGAGGAGCATAGAGCCGCTGAGAAATAAGCCAAGTCTGTCTTAGCCTAAATAAAACGGGGTTTTTCAGCCCCAATTCCTGATCACGTCCAAGATGAGCCTCACGGCAGGGCCCTTACTTCCCTTCGGATTATATCCTTCGTTTGATTTCTGGCCGTCGACACCGGCGATGTCCATGTGCACCCACGGAACGTCCATCACGAACTTATTCAGGAACCGGGCGGCGGTGATGGCTCCCCCAGGCCTGCCCCCTGTATTCTTAAAGTCGGCAACAGTGCTCTTAAGTTGCTTGTCGTAAACCTCCCATAGTGGCATTCTCCACACCCTCTCCCCACTGGTTTTAGAAGCCTCCTCTATCCTCTCAGCCACGGTATCATCGTTGGCAAAGTATCCTATGGCATGCTCTCCAAGGGCGATAGAAATTGATCCAGTCAACGTGGCAAAATCGAACATCGCTGCCGGCTCGTAGTTTTTAGCAGCGTAGGTGAGAGCATCATTGAGGATCATCCTGCCCTCGGCGTCGGTGCTGATAACCTCGAAGGTTTGACCGCTATAGGTGGTGACGACGTCTCCGGGATGGAGCGCCTTGCCGCTGGGCATATTATCAGTGGCGGGGACAATGCCTACCACATGGAGGTTAATTCCGAGCCTCGCGATGGCTTCCATTGCTGCGATGACCACGGCGCCCCCGGTCATATCCCCTTTCATCGCCTCCATCCCTCTCCCCGGTTTGAGGCTGATGCCCCCTGAGTCAAATGTAATCCCCTTCCCGATAAGGACCACAGTGTCGCCCTTCTTTTCGGCCCCATACTCCATGATGATAAATTTTGGGGGCTCCTCTGTGCCTTGGGCAACCGCCAGAAAGCTGCCGAGGCCGATTTTTTCTGCCTCCGCCCTGTTGAAGACTGTGACCTTCACTCCTAGGCCCTCTAGACGCCCCGCTTCCTCAGCGAGCCTTGTAGGGGTTATATAGTTCCCAGGTCTCCAAGCGAGGGTCCTGCACAGGTTCACGGCCTCCCCGATTATACTGCCACTTGATGCCTTCTTATCAATCTCCCTGGGATCAGCATCAGGGCTGAATATCGTGAGTGCCTCGATCTCCTTAAACTTGTCCAAGTCTTTGGTCTGGTAGTGGATGTTCTGATAGCTTCCCATGACAAAGGCCTCCGTGATGGTCTCGGCAACCTCGTATTTATCTAGGACTCCTCGGGAAATATGAGGCAGGCTCACTCCAAGCTTTTCGACCCCCATATCTCTCACTCTCCTAGAGACACTGCCTATAGTTTTTCTCATGCCCTCTATTGTGATCCTTTCCCCCTCCCCTAGCCCGACTAGGAGCACCCTATCAGCGGGGATGGCACCCTGGGTATAGATGAGGGATGTCTCTCCCTTCTTTCCCGTAAAGTCACCGAGGGAGATCACATTCTTAATCATTTTTCCTAAGGGCCCTTGGATGCCCCCTATCAAAGAGTCCTCTCTCGCCTCTTTGGACACGCCGAGGAGGATCAGGGGGACCTTGAACTCAGTCAATTCAGCCTTTTCAGCCATAATCTTCATAGTTTAACGCTGATCCATTGGTGATGGTGCTTATTATTGATTGGAGAGATTAACCTGCGCGAGCCCTACGTCCAGTAAATGCTCTAGAGCTATCTTTACAGGCTTCTAGTTCCATGTGTCTCCTTCTTACCCCTCAAAGTCCTTAGAGACGCGCGCGTTTCTATTTTCTTTCCTTGCGTTATTTATCGATACTTTTGCGCGCGGTAGACGATCTCACCATTGAGGATGGTCATGTGGGCTTTGGTCTCCTTCTGTTCCTTCTTCGCCCGCTCAATCACCTCTGGTTCTGTTGTACTCAATATGAAATCCGGGCCGGTTATGTCCGATGCAAGTATAGCGATGTCCGCCACCTTTCCAGGTTCGATGGAGCCCTTGATACGCTCCTCCCGGGTCGCATAGGCTCCCTCAAGGGTGTAGCACTGGATGGCCTCCTCGACTGTGATCTTATTCCTTGCTATCGGGTGGTTGACCGCAGACCAGACGCCGTAAAGGGCGTGGAATGGCATGCCGTCAGAGCCAAAGGATACGTGGACGCCCAGGTTCATGAGGCGGTTGTAGGGGTTGGTTCTCTGGTTCCGTTCCTTGCCGAGGCGGGTCTCGTACATACCATTGGGCCAGCCCCACTCTCCCACGAAGTTAGGTTGCATCGAGGCCACCACCCCCATCTCCACAGTCCGTCTGATGTCATCGTTGATGGGGTACTCGTAGTGCTCGATCCGGTATCTGTGGTCTTTCCTTGTCTCAGCGGTGAGGACCTCCTCGATCCGGTTTAGGGCCTCGGTGATGGCCCTGTCCCCGATGGCGTGGATAGCAATGAACCCTTTCTTTTTATGGGCCTCCGCTACTAGTTTTCTATTTCTCTCTTTGTCTCCCACATAGACCCCGGTGGTAGAGGGGTCGTTCTCATAGGGCTCATAGAGAAGGGCCGTCTGGGCTCCCATGGAGCCATCGATCCCTATCTTCAGCGTGCCGAAGCTGAGCCACTGGTCTCCGCTCACTTCCTGAGGATATCCTGTCATCACGTGAGCTCTTATCCTGAGGTCGTCTTCCTCCCTTGCATCTACATAGGGTGCCGTAGACATGTGGGATCCCGACTCATCTGGGCGACTTGCATCGTGGACCGTGGTAATGCCGAGGCTGTGAGCGAGCATGGAGGCGTCTCTGAGCCCTTGTCTCAACTCGTCATAGGAGGGGAGTGGTATTACTTGGGTGACTAGTCTGCGAGCATCCCTGAGGACCCCTGTAGGCTCTCCTTGGTCATCTTTGTCGATGACCCCGCCCTCCGGGTTAGAGGTGTTCTTGCTGATCCCACAGGCCTCAAGGCCCCGAGAGTTGAGGACAATCATGTGTCCGCAGACCCGAGTCAGGGCTACTGGGTTGTCTGGTGAGACGGCGTCAAGATCGTACCTATTGGGATATCTTCTCTCATTGAGGTTCTGGTCATCCCACCCTCTACCTTGGATCCACTTGTCCTCAGGAAGACCGCGGGATTCGATGTACTTTTCCAGGTTTGCGACTATCTCTTCTACCGACTCAGCTTCGCTGAGCTGGAGGTGGCCAATCTTATATCCTATCCCTAAGAAGTGGACGTGGGAGTCAATGAAGCCGGGAACCACAGTCTTGCCCGAGGCATCTATAACTTGGGCGCCCTCAGGTATGCTCACGTCTGATCCAATGCCAACTGTCTTGATAGTGGACCCCTCAATGACGATGACAGCATCCTCCAGAGCCGGCGCTCCCGTGCCGTCTATAAGATTCCCGCACCTTATCACCTTAGCATTCGACAAATACGTTCACCTTCATTTTTTGGTGCGTTATTTAATAACTCTTGTACAACAAACTTCTCGAAATCAGCGGGAAAGGGGCATATTTTCTCTCTTATCCGATTTGATGGTCCATTACACGAACTTTAGACCTATCTCCTAAAGCCCTCTCCGCTCGGCGCGTACGCTTTAGCTATGAGTTGCATCTCAAATGGCAACCTGGTGGAGGAGCTTAGGACCACCCTAAAGGGAGCTCCCCTCTTATTACAATAGGGCTTGGGTCCTACTTCTTGAGGAGTCTGAAAGTCATGGTTCTGATACCAGTCCTTGAGGAACTCACGTTCTCCGGGGGTTCCCGGAAAATCATCATCGGATTCGTGGATCTACCCCCTCTTGATTTCAAGCTTTATGGGGACAGCCACCTCGATGCTCAGGGCTTAACGAGGGGTCAGCGGAACTGTTGCGCGCGCAAAAGGACCAATCCCTTATAGATAATTTTTAAATCCCAGTCCATTGTGGAGACAGAGAAATTTTATGATAATAGGGATATCAGTCTCTTGACTCCAGGGCTTTGGAGAGATCCGCTTTCTGGAACGCCTCGGAGAACTCGGCGAGGTAATCTACCATCCCTTCCATAATCTTCTTCCCCCTCTCGTAGAGACCATCCACCACTTCCGGTCCCAACTCCGGGGGGCCCTCCTCATCGAGGTCCCAAGCTTGGATGGGGACTGTGATGATCCCTCCCTTGAACTTGAACGTATTGAATGTGACGGGGGTAATCCCCTCCCCGAAGACGTCTCTCATCGTGTACTTATCTCCCCACTCCCCCTTGTACCCAGCGCTCTGGAAATCGGCTATATCCTTTCCGCTGAGGAAAAGAGAGACGGCGAGCTCCTGCATATATGAACCTTTCTCGGGATGGAGCTCTGGGAGCACATCCTTTGCGATACTCCACCACTCGGGGATAGCCACCACGATGCCGAAGTCCCTAGCTGCCCTCCCGGCCCTAATGATTGTCTCCCTATTCCCCCCGTGGCCGTTGAGGACTATGATCCTATTGATCCCATTCCTTTTGAGGCTCCTGAAGATGTCAGTGTAATAACACTCCAATGTTTTCGGGGCAATTGTGATAGAACCTGGGTAGAACTTTTGTTTATCGTTCTCCCCAAAGGGACTCAACGGCAGTGTGATGAGGCCGGTCTTCTCCCCAACCTTTTCCGCGAGCCAGGCCACAGATCTGGAGTCAATGCTTATTGGCGTGGGGCCATGGCCGTGGAACGTGCCCACGGGGACGATTGCTGTATCACTTCTTTTGAAGGCATCCTCTGCCTCCATCCATGACATATCCCCTAATCTGAATTTCACTATAATACCTTCCAGACCCAATTGGCCGATATGCCCTTTATCTATTTTACTCCGCCGGCGCCTCTATGCTAAAAGCTAAGTTTGTGGGACACACCTCGTAGTTCTGAATACTATGGACTCCATCAAGATACTGAGGGCAAGGAGGCTCATCGACGGAACCGGCGGGGAGCCCCTCGATTACCCGGTCGTTGTGGTTAAGAACGGACGTATCCTAGATCTGGGAGAGGAGAGCGACGTAAAGCTTCCTCGCGGAAACACCGTTGAGGAGTTGAGCTTCATGGATGGGACCATCCTTCCAGGACTTATCGACTCCCATCTTCACATCGCCTTGGGAACCCGAGGCGGCTATATGGCTATGATGGAGGAAAGTAACGGCATCCACCTCATAACGGGGGTCGTTAACGCCGAGAAAGCCCTCGCCGCAGGAGTCACCACCATAAAGGAGGCCGGGGCCCGGGACAATGTAGCCAAGGACCTGAGGGAAGCGTGGAGGAGCGGGCTCATTAAGGCCCCGAGGCTCCTTATCTCTGGGCGTCCCCTCACCGTCCCGGGTGGACACTTCCACTTTTGCAACGACAACCAGGCCCGGGGACTCAACGAGGTGAGGGGCAGAGTGAGACAGTTCGTGGAGGAGGAGGTGGACATCATCAAGATCATGGCCTCTGGCGGAGGCACTGTTGGGACGAACAACAGCGAGGCGTCCTTCACCGAGGGCGAACTGCGCGTCGCCGTAGAAGAGTCCCATCGTCTCGGGAAGACCACCATGGCTCACTGTGAGGCCTATGACTCCATTGGTAACGCTGCTAGGGCAGGGGTTGATGTGCTCGAGCATTGCGGGTTCATCCTACCCGATGGCTCCCGAGGATTCGACGACGATGCCGCCAATCTCATGGCGGAGAGGGGGCTTTATTACAATCCCACGCTCCAGACAGGCTCCCAACGCAGGGACGCCTTACAGGGGAAGATGAATCGGGGAGAAAAAATCACGAAAGATGAGGAGCGCATATTAGAGGGCCTCGAGTATAAAATAAAGAGAAAATCTGAGAACCTCATGCGAATGGTAGGTTTAGGCGTGCAGGTAGTGGCGGGCTCAGATGGGATTGGCCTCGGGAACTCTGCGCAGGTTATAAGGACCATGGAACTTATGGTTGATGCGGGGCTGACTCCGATCCAGGCGATAGCCTCTGCAACGGGAAACGGGGCGAAAGCCATGAAGATGGATCACCTTTTCGGTACTATCCGAGTGGGCCTCGAGGCCGATATCATCGCGGTTCAGGAGGACCCCTCAGCGGACATCACCCGGATCAGATCCCCGCTGATGGTGATGCAAGGCGGCATTGTCGAGTTCTAGAAGAGTCACCTGTCGAGGGGCAGATCTACCCAGCGTCTTTCCCGGTGGGATTTTTCCACCGCGTTTATGATCTCCTGGACCATAGCGCTCTGTGCAAAGTTGCCCTGATTCTCCTCGCCGCAGGAGGTGATCTCCTGGTTGAAATTGTGGACAAGGTTGCAGTAGAACAATGAGGGCCAGGGCTCATCGGGGGTGTGCCCCGGGGGAAAGAGCCGGCCGGGTATCTCTACAGGGATGAACTCCACAGCGTCCGGGGTGGCCTTGTGCAGTGTCTGGCGGACACCAAACTCATCTACCAGGCGGCAGATCAAGGCTCCCTGGGAGCCATAGGCCCGCGCCTCTAGTCCCGGGTAATTCCCCACGGTAACATAGCTTGATTGGATAGAGCACATGGCCCCGTTTTCGTACTCGCCGATGTAGATGTCCCCGTCATCGATATTGGTCCTCACCCTGCTCCCATCGTAGTCTGTGCGGAAGGGGACGAAGTTCTTGAGCAGCCCCACCACGCTGGTGAGATGGCTCCCCATGAACCAGAGGCTCAGGTCGATGATGGGGGCCCCGTAGCCTTCAAGGGACGAGACCTTGATATCCGACTTCTTCGTGGGGGGAATGAGGTCCCTCTTGGTCACGGGCTCCTCTGGGCTGAGGAACTGGGAGTTCTGCTCGAATCCGTTGAAGATGTAGGGTTCCCCTATAAAGCCCCCCTCGATGAGCTCCATCATATACATCATCGCAGGCGCGTACCTAAATGTGAATCCCACTTTCGTCTTCAGATCCTTTGATTCCGCCAGTCTATGAGCCTTCCAGGTGTTTCTATAATCGTGGGCCACTGGCTTCTCACACAGTACATGCTTATCAGCCTCCAGAGCCGTGAAAACAAGCTTCTCGTGGTTGTCCGGGTCGTCGGGACCGCCCCGGGTACAGACGTCTATGACGTCTATGTCGTTTCTCCCAATCATCTCTCGGGCGTCTGTGTAGACATCTGGTATCTCATACTCCTTCGCCCGCTGCTCAGCCAGCCCGCGGTTCATGTCACAGATGGCCACCACCTCACTTAGGGGGGACCGGGTGAATCCGGGCAGGTGTGCTCTGTTGGCCCAGCGTCCAGCCCCAATGACCCCCACTTTCAACTTATCCGCCAATCTCAAGCCTCCTCAGGTGACGCCACAACATATGTCATCGCTCCCTCTTCTATCACGGCGAGCCTCGGCCTAAGGAGCAGAACCGCCGTTTCAGAGAACGGAGCCTCGAAAACCTCTAATGTCTCCATAGTAATAGGGTCCAGTAGCTTCCCCAAAACTGTTCCCCCTTCAACTATGGTTCCGATAGTTCTAGCACCGATTACAGGGAAGAGGACGCCTCCCCGGGAAGGCCTAAGAACCCGGGATGGGCCCACTTTAACGGGATTAGGGAGCCCCGGCTCTTTCGGCATAGAGGTCATAACCCCCGTTACCCCTAAGGCCCTTCTCAACCCCCTTGCGACCCTGGCCGCCCACTTCTCCTCGTTCCCGCACCTGCCCCCCATCTCTATGGCTGTAACTTTGGCGCCTTGGGAGCGAGCCACACCTGTAAGGGTCGAATCTCTCAGGGCTCCGTCGACAATGATAGGGGGCTGGAACGCCTGAGCCAGATCCTCGCCGCCGGGGAACTGAAACGCGAAGGAGTTGACGCACCAGCTCCCCCCTCCATGGAGATCGATGACTGAATCTGCATCCCCTAGGGCATGCCTCGTTATTGCATCAGCAAGCCTCTCAGTGTGGGATCCACGGGGACGCCCAGGGAACGTTCTGTTAAGATCAAGCCCATCCACAGGAGAGCATCTAGCATCGACCTCCATAGCAACGGGATTCGCTACTGGCACAATCCGGAGGGTCCCCTTCAACTCATCCAGGATGACGCCCCCCAGCATCTTGTGGATCGCCCAAACACCCCAGGGCCCTTCATCACCATGTATGCCCGCTGTGACTAGGACCTCGGGGGAGCCCTTGCCAACTTTTCCAACTGCCAAATTGAACTGCCCACCTGCAGCCCCTACTGATATGGGATAATGTTCCCATGAAACTGCTTCTGATAGTCTCACCAATTCGATCAGCCTTAGATATATTGAATCCCCATTCAAGAGATTTAAAGCAGCGAGTCTCCCCAACTCGAACCGGTTGCGGGCTCCCCGTAACAACTAAACCCTTTCCCCCTTAATTTACTAGACAACGCGAAGACAGATAGCTAGTTGCATCAGTGACCTTCCGGGGGATCACACTCCCTATTTTTGACTTCATGGGGGGGAACCTCACCACACTCACTTTGACCTAAGTCCTTGGCAGGCTCTTCAGAATTATTTATGGTGACCTATGCAGAGCGCGTCTCCTCAGTATCTACTAGGGGAAAATCATCATTAGGACGGCCCACGGGTTCTGACTAGTGCATAGCGCGCGCCTCAACTTTTACGACTACAACTAGATGGATGAGTACGCCCCAAGGTGGTATCGAGACCTCTTCGAGCAATATTGAGAGAAGGGGAAACTCTCCGCCTACAATTGATCCTCTTTCCATAGAATCAGATAGAGCAAAGATTCCCCCTTAACCCCCTGCCGAAACATGTTGCATGATTCTTGGCATTAAGACCCTCCGGGCCCCGTGGGCTAGGTCAACCCGAGGAGACTATTTGATCCTTAAACTCAGAGTAAGTGAATTAGCCTTCCTGCCCTGCCCACATTTAGCTGCTTTATGCCCCGATAGGAGGTGACGTAGCCGTTCTCGACCCGCATTCTATCTCCCACCTTCACCTGCTTGATCTGCTTGTTCCAGAGCACCAACACGATCCTTCCAAAGTTGTCCCCAAACCCTGCATTAGCCACCGACAGTGTCTGCCACCGCCTACGCTTCGATCTCACCTCTCGGGCCACCCCTTTCTCTAGGATCTCCCCCTCCACGTCAACATCTTTCATTCCATCCTTGAGCTCCCCTGTCGGAGTCATCTCGTAGGGTTGCGAAGGGTCTACCGTTTTCTCATACCATCGTCTCGGGGACTCTGGTTCACCTTGATCCCAGCCCACCTGGGAGAATCCAAGCTTCTCGTAGAAGGAGGTGGTCCTGATGTTCCACTCGGGGGTCCCTAGGGTCCAGAGCCGTGCCTGCGGGTACCTCTCTGCCGCGAGCTCCATGGCTCGAGTGCCTATGCCCTGCCGGTGATGGTTAGGGTCCACGAAGATATTCTCAAGCATCTTGTGTCCCGGGTTCTTGGAAGCCACATATATCCCTCCTACAGTTTTGTCGTTGAGAATTATCCTGTAGCAGTCGAAGTATTCCATGACCTTAACCTGATACTCAGGGTCGTCGTATCCTAGAGGCCCTCCTTTGCTAGGGGACCCTATGTTGATATCGGTATCGAATGCCCTCTTCGATATTTCCGCAAGGACCTCAGCGTCACTAACCTCAACATCCACCAGTTGTACCTTGTCTTTCACGCCAACTATTCTCCCCATCAACATGTTGGTGTCTCATCTATAACAGATACGGAACCTCCGTTACTATTTGTCCTTTCAAAGAAGAAAGAATCAACTATGGGACCTTGACATCACTCTTGATATACCTGACGCGCACAAGAATAAAACCATGGAAAATAAATAAACAATAGATGAACCATAATTCCGAGTAATATTGGGGTTAAGAAGAACCGATTAAGACCGCCTGTCAAATCACATCTATCAGAAAGATTAGCCCAGGATAGATACCTTCTTTCAGGAGAAAAAACTGTTCGCATCTACCTAAGGCTAATTGAGACATCGATTGTTTTCAAACATAAGGTGCCTTGTTTTCTTTTTTCAGAAAACATATACTTTCCATTATGTCTAACCATGGATAGAGAATCACGCAAATCCACTATTGTCCACGTGAAATCCTTATAGTTGACGCCCTTTTATCAAGCAAGATATAAGAATAAATATCTAAACTAAATAAGGACTGATTCCAATGGGTAATGCCTTTCCTCTATATGAAACTGTATTAATTTTGACCACCGGATTTGGGGTTACCTTTCTATCTCTTCCTATCGTGATAACAAAGATGAGAGAGCTGAACATTGTTGGACGTGATGCCCATAAGACTGATCATCCTATTATTCCTGAGATGGGCGGCATTGCGATCCTCGTTGGTCTCGTCGTGAGTTCAATACTTGTATCGATTCTTTTCCCTGAAAAACTATCCCTAGTCCTGAGCTTTCTGTCCACGGTGCTGATAGCTGGGTTGATCGGTGCGTATGACGATCTGAAACCTCTTAATGCAAAGGTGAAACCCATACTAACAGCCTTTGCCGGATTCCCGATCCTCCTTATGGGCACATATACACCAAGTATCGTCTTTCCATTCATTGGGGCGACCCGACTCACTATGGTCTATCCACTACTCCTCCCCATCGTCATGGCAGTTACATCTAACGCAGTGAATATGATGGACCCTTTCAACGGGGTGATGGGAGGTTCAACCTCAATAATCACCCTGACGCTACTGCTCTCAGCGCTTATTTTGGGGAAGACTGATGGCGTGATCCTCAGTATGGCGCTATTGGGGGTCCTCTTAGCCTTCTATTATTACAATAAGTATCCCTCTAAAGTGTTCTCCGGGGACGTGGGGAGTCTTGGCGTAGGTACGGCAATTGGGGCTATCGCAGTCCTTGGGCACCTCGAGGTGGTGGCCATGGTGGCCTTTATGCCCCAGATCATGAACGCCTTCTACGGGTTATCTAGCATCGGCCACCTGTACGAAAGGAGGGAGGTGGCTAGGCCGACGAGACTTATGGAGGATGGACGGATGATGGCCCGGACTGACTCGGGGGCGCCCATTACACTAGCCCGATTCATCTTGGCGCGTGGACCATTGAGGGAGAACCAGGCGTCCCTCGTTTTCATGGTCCTCTCGATCATAGCGGGATGTCTCGCCCTGATAACGGCCTCCCTAATGTTGGTGTCCACATGAGTCGCAGAGTTCTTGACTTTGTTATATTACTCCTCTTCGTGTGGTTCTGTATGATTGGGGGTCTCTGGGTCATCAACAACTGGATCATTCCATTAAAGATCCCGGGCGTAGAGGAGGCTCATATCATCAACATTGTGCAGGTGGTGATCAGCACAGTGCTCGTACTATCATGGTTGCTCCTCTGGAAGAGGCTTGCCACATGGATGTTCTGGCGTGCTATTGGAGACCGTAGACTTATAGACTAAATGGGCACAACGAATGAGACAAGAAACGGGGAGCTCCTGGCGATTCAGGGACTGAAGTGGTCAAGTTGAAAATCATCATCGATATACTCACGCCAAAACAGTGTATGATGTTCCAGGTGCTTCACACCGAGCTTCTGGAGAGGGGACACCAGGTCCTCATGACCACGAGGAGTTATAGAGAAGTCGACGAGATCATCACGAGGCGAGGGATCGAGGCGATCGCTGTCGGGAGGCACGGTGGGAAGAACTTGAGAAGCAAACTCCTCGAGAGCGTAAACAGGATTACGGGTCTTATCTCGATTTACGAGGAGTTTAACCCGGACATAGTCGTGTCCTTCTCATCCCCTGAAGCTGCGAGGGTCTCGTTCGGACTTGGGATTCCGCATCTATGCATCAGCGACTCTCCCCACGCCGAGGCAGTTATGAAGCTCACGATCCCCCTCTCGGATACCTTGATGACCCCGTGGATGATCCCCGAGGAAGCATGGGCAGGCTACGGCATCTCGCCGGAATTCATTGTACGCTACAACGCCCTCGACCCGTGGGCTTGGCTGAAGGACTTCAAGCCAGACCTAGGGATCCTAGACGAACTAGGTATCAACCCGGAGAAACCTGTGATCACAATCAGGTCGGCTGAGATCTTCGCAGCGTATCTTTTGAAAACCAACAGAGAGGAGTCGGCGATCAAGAACCTGATTCACGGGTTAGTTGAACTGGACCAGGAAGTCCAGATTGTGGTAATCCCCCGATACTTAGAGCAGGTCTCAGCCCTTAGGGGATTTTATGGGGGAGAGGTCATAGTTCCGGATAAGGCTGTTGATGGCCCGAGCCTACTTTATTTCTCCGACCTCTTCATCGGAGCAGGGGGGACCATGAGCGCCGAGGCGGCGATTCTCGGTGTCCCTACAATTTCTTGCTATCCTGGGAATCCCACCCTCGTGGAACTCTTTCTCATAAAGCATGGCCTTAACGAGAGGGAGACAAACATCGAATCCCTCATTGAGAGGGCTTCCGAGCTTTTGGTGGATCGAAAGTCCCAGAGGGAGGCTCAAAAAGAGAGGGCAAGGTTTCTTATCAAAGACTTTGAGGACCCTGTGAAGGGCATTTCTGATGAGATCGAGAGATTGGGCAAGATAATCGCCAATTAATCCGTAAAAAATTGGACAAAAGATCTCTCCCTCCAGGTCTTTATGAGGAAGTGGATCATCGGAGCAACTAGTATCAAAGAAATAAATATGGAGTTCTTGAACCATACATGATTGATTTGCCTTCCAGCGTCCTTATTACCAACTTTAGCTACAAGAACGCTCTCGCAGCAGTAAGATCCCTAGGGCGGGCAGGAGTCAACGTCGTCGCAGGGGGCAGGGATCCAAGGAGAAGGGTAGCTGCGGTCTCTAAATACTGCTCTGCATGGAAAACCTACATCCCCCCCAGCGTTTCCATCGAGAGGTTCATTAAAAATATCAAGAGGATCGCCGTCGATGAGAAGATCGACATCGTCATGCCAATAGGTGTTGACACAACGGTCTCTCTCTCCTTCTATAAAGACGCCCTTGCGGACTACGTCCATATACCTGTTCCAGACTACGCGGTGCTGGAGATGGCTCACGACAAGCTGAAGTCCCTCGAGATCGCTAGAAGGATCGGTGTACCCGTTCCGGAGACGGTGACCTCGGACAATGGCGGCATAGATTACTCTGGACCCTTCCCCGTTGTGGTGAAGGCAAGGAGGGGGGCCGCCGGTACAGGGACCCGTTACGCTACGAGCAGGGGGGAGCTTAGACAGGCTCTCCTAGAGTTTCAGGATAAGATCTCAAATGTAATCCTAGACTTCAAGTCGCCAATGATTCAGGAGTATATCCCAGGTGAGATCAGGGATGTCTGTGTCCTGTTCAACCGGGGAGAGCCGAGAGCGGCGATGGCTCAACGGAGGATCGTCACCTTCCCTCCAGGGGGGGGAGTAGGGATTGTTAACGAGACCATCTGTGATCCAGAGCTCATAGAAAATGCCCTGTGCCTTCTTGAGGAGATAAGGTGGCACGGGGTGGCCCAGGTGGAGTTCAAGGTGGATTATGAGGGCATCCCACGCCTTATGGAAGTCAACTCCAAGTTCTGGGGGACCCTGGAGCTTTCCATTGCGTCCGGGGTCGATTTCCCGCGCCTTCTTTACGAGATCGCTGAGCACGGCGACGTGGAGTCGTGTTTTCGTTACAAGAAGGGTCTCCAGATGTGGTGGACATCTGCGCACTTTCCCCAGCTGCTTTTCGCATTCATCAGAGAAAGAGGGAAGATCGCGGCGGCTCTTAGAGATTCCAATAAGCGGAGATTGACGGATCTCCACCTTGACGATGTGAAACCCCACTTATTGCAGTTCATGGAGTGCATCGGTAGGCTGACGAGGTACAAAAAGATGCTAGAGCATCCACTCTCTCGCTGAGGTCGTGCTCATTTGGCCTTTTATTATCAAGTCACCTTTTTATCGCCAGGTGACTGAGCGTGTAGTGTGACCCTTGAGGAACCCATCCCGGTATTTCTGAGTCATGACGTCGACTGGGGGAAGGCCGGCGCCCCCAGACAGCATGTCATCGCGAGGCGGAGTCGTTTTAATGAAGCTGTTATGGATAAACTAGACGAAAAGAATCCTTATCAGAATATTCGGGAGATCATGGAGATTGAGGAAAAACATGGACTCCGGTCCACCTTCTTTTTTAGGACCAGAATGGATACGCAGCATCCTCCTCCCTCATATGATCTCCAAGAGTATCGCGCAGAGATCAGGTCCATGGTGTCGGGAGGCTGGGAGGTGGGGCTCCACTCGGATCACCTCTCTATCCAGCAATCCCAGAGCCTCACGGATGAGAAGAATCTCCTCGAAGACATCTCAGGGACGACAATACTAGGAAACAGGACCCACTATACGGTCGGTGTAGAACGCCACGACTCCCTGTTTAGTAATCTGAGACGTGCAGGGATCAAATATGATTCCTCGATTAAGTACTGCAGGGATCAAGTGACCGAGAGGGACTGTATGAGCTTCGGGATAGATGGTTTAAGAGTTTTCCCTATAACTATAATGGATGCCCTCATCTTCACGGACCTGGTGGATGAAGGGGACGTCCTGAGAAGACTTCAACAAGTGGTCGATCTCTGCAAAGGTCTGCCCAGAGGGAGGGTTCTCACCATTCTTTGGCACAACTGCTCCCTCAAGATGAGGTTCGGGAGGAAATATCCTAAAGTCGTCGAATATCTCGCCTCGACCGATGACGTAACTGTGAAAACGGGGGAGGGATTGCTGGGTATTTTTAACGGGAATCCGGTCTAGATCCGCTCAATAGGGTTTATCACTCGTTCTACAAACTATGAATACGATTTTAAGGGCACGCCTTGAATCTAGGTTGGTTAACATCTCAGGTCAGGTCAATGTGCTTTGGATAAACTAAACGTCGCCGTTATCGGCTGCGGGTTCTGGGGGAGGAACCACGCCCGAGTCTACAATGATCTCGAGACTGCTGAGCTTGTTGCAGTTTCGGATCTTAATGAGGATGCGGCGTGCAGTCTCGGGGAGAGATACGGGGCCGACCATTACTCGAACGTTGGAGCGCTCCTTAGAAGACGTGATGTTGACATGATTTCCATCTGCACCCCGACGGTAACCCACGCGAACATTGCATTGGCAGCGATAGAGGCGGGGAAGCACGTCTTGGTGGAGAAGCCCATGACCAGCACTGTGGCCGAGGCGGAGGGTTTGATTGCTGCCTCTGAGAAGGCGAAAGTGAAGCTCACCGTGGGGTTCGTGGAGCGCTTCAACCCGGGGGTGATTGAGGCCCTCAAACTGGTCAGAGAAGGAAAGATTGGGGACGTTATCCTGGCCCGAGCGCACAGGGTGAGCAGATACCCTCTAAGGATCAGCGACGTGGGGGTCGTGAAAGATCTGGCCATCCACGACGCTGATCTAGTAAGGCAGCTTTTCGGAGAGGACCCCGAGATTGTCTATGCCACCGCCGGCAACCTCGTGCACATGTTTGAGGACTATGCGAACATCGTGTTGAGATTCTCTGGTAACAGGAGCGCTTTTATCGAGACCAACTGGCTTACTCCCCACAAGATCCGTCGTCTTATCCTCACAGGATCCGAAGGTCTCATCACCGTTGAGTTCATCACTCAGGAGGTTACCGTGGAGGACGACGAGGGGCGTTACCAGCCCTTCTTGAAGCCTCAAGAGCCACTTACTCTGGAACTGGAGAACTTTGTGGAAGCGATCCTCGAGGACAAGCCGCCGGCGGTCACAGGGGAGGATGGTCTCATGGCCCTCAGGATCTGCGAGGCAGCCCTTGAGTCTTCACGGATCGGGAAGCCTGTCACGCTCTAGAAAGAGAACCTACTCCTACATGGAAATTCTGTTAGTCCCTTGTTATGAAGGATATCTACTGTTAGGTATAGCTCGATAGTTGTTGTTTTACCAATCCTCTAAAGTATCCCTCGTACGCGAGGAATACTCGATTTTGCTCTCGCTTTCTTTTTACTATCTTTTCTGATAGAGGTGAGTCGTCGATAAAATGGGTGGCTCTCGTTGTCTCGCAGATTTAGAGGCAAGGACAATTGCCCTATCGCTTGATCCTCAACTCGCCATGGTTCCTCGTGAACAATCCATGCGACAAACGCGTTCTCACTCACCGCTGGGATAGTATATCCTCCCCATCATGGAACGTCATCCGTCTTCCTTTTCCCACCCTGCGAAGTTCAATCCCTAACTTATTTGATAATAGACACCCTAGTGTGAGCTTTAGAGTAGAGCTTTCTGCATTACCTTGGCAATGATCTTTAATTTTCAATCGGAGGTTTTGTTTACTGGGGTTTCCAATTCTCTGAGGTTTGTTGGGAGAAATCCCCACATACAATAGATGAAGATCGTCACGTTTTATACATTTATCAAGTGGATGTTTGGCGGAATTTCCTTGAAGACCCATGCGTACACCCCCGGAGATCGTGGAATAGGGCATTCTCTTTGGAGCGCTTGAACTTGCGAAAATATATTGGTTGGGTTAATTAGCTCATTGACGAGTTTCTTCATTTTCTTCCTCCGTTTATCTCTTCACATGTGAACGGGTTTCAACACTAGATGCTTTTTTCACTTTAATCAATACTTTCTCAATTAGCAATCCTGCTAGACTTGAATAAACTGAGATTTTCACGTTGATGAATATATTGGATAAGCGAGCTCGAGAGGAGTTACATGGTCCTTTTGAGGACCCGCCCCGGAGTTGCTCCTGTATGCTTACCTTTTTCAACGACTTGCTTGCCGTTCACGAATACATGGTCGATGCCCTCGGGATATCTTCTGGTCTCGACTTCGTTGCTACGGACCTTTAGTTTTGAGAGATCCATTAAAACTATGTCTGCGTATCCGCCCTCCTTGAGGATCCCTCGGCCCTCGATGTTATGGACCTTCGCAGGTAGCGTCGAGGTCTTCTGAACGGCTTCCTCTAGGCTAAAGATGCTACCATCCCTAACGTATTTGATATAGAACATCGGATAGGCGCTGAAGGTGTTGATGCCCGGGATGCTATAAGGTGGATTCTTAGACTGCCACTCGGCATTAAAGACGCTCGTGTCTAGACCCACCATGCCCTTGGGGTGCGTCCAGTAGTGGAGGTAGGGGGCTCCAGGACTCATCGAGTCCGTGGCTCCCCGAGTGAAAGGGTCCTCGGCGATGATGTCAAAATAGGTGTCCCAGGGCTCAGTGTTCCGCTCCTCCGCGATCTCTGCTACTGTTTTTCCGTTAATACCAGGCACCTTGCTTTTTAGGACTATGATGTTCTCTGCCCATCTGGGGGCGGTGTTTGGGTTATAGGCGACCCTGATGAACCACTTCCCGGAACGGATTGCGTCCTTTACCTCCTCCCGGAAATCCTTCACCTTGAGCCATTTCCCGAACCCTTCGAGACCACCGAGTTCCCTGAGCCAGGGAGCGTAAAGGGAGGCGAGGTAGGGCATCGTAGCGAATCCGCTCCTCGTCAACTGGGGAATCGCGTCCCATGTGATATCAAGTTCATCCTTTGAGTCGGCAGTGATCATGTCAAGGGTGGTCTTCACGTTTGCCTCCTCGAGTTCGTCAGGTGGTGGGGGATAGATCTGCCATCCAGTTGAAATGTGAGCGTAGTGAAGACGAACCCCAGTCTTCTTGTAGACGTCAACGCACTCCATAAGAGCGGTGATCTTCTCGTTGGGGATATGCCCAGCTGAGATGCCCCTCCTCCGGCCCGTTCGCCTCCAGTGAGGACAGTAGACTCCACCGTACTCCTTGAGCACAGTGACCCCATCGATGATCTCTTTATGAGATGCGAAGACGTCGGGATCGTAATCGAGACCAGTGCTCATACCCAGACATCCCTGCTTCATCGCCTCGTGGATGAGCCCCCTCATCTTAGTTTTTTCCTCCTCCGTGCTGTGGCGCTTGTAGTCCAGACCCATTACCTTAGTTCTAATGGTGCCGTGGCCCACAAGGGGTGCGTAGTTCATTGAGACACCAACCTCTTCAACTTTCCTGAAGTAACCCGCCATATCCTCCCAATCAAGGGTCCAGCCGTAGATTTTCTTCATCCACTCGTTGGCCTTCTCCAGCGGGAAGAAAGGCTGCCTCGGATAGAACTTATATGGGTCTAGGTCGGGGAGATGATCCAGAAGCCCCCGGGGCAACCTGATGTGCTCCCCGATGGGTGCGGGTGACCCTCCACACTGGCCACCAACGAAGGTTGTAACCCCCTGCATAACGTAACTTTCAGCCTTAGGGAACCAGAGCAGGGTCCAGTCACCATGGCTATGAGAATCGATGAAGCCAGGCGTCGCGGTGAGACCTTTTGCATTTAATGTCCTTTTTGCGTTGTCCTCTACTTTACCCAAGGCGACCACCTTGTCCCCTTGGACTCCGATGGCTCCTTTGTAGGCCTTATTGCCCGTTCCATCCACTATATTTGCGTTTTTGATTAGAACATCGAGTTCAGTCATCTAACCGCCAATATGAAATTCCCCTTAAGACAATTTAACAATGCATGCGCGAAGCTTGCATTTTTACTAACATTGGGGGAAAAACGTAGGGTCATCTTCAACAAATTCTGAATTATCTATTCAGTTATGATCTTCTCAAGCCCCCTTTCTATTTTTTTCAGAGGGCACTAGATCTTTCTTTCTGACACATAAGGCTCCTGGATGATGAAATACGTTTGCGCATCAATATTGGTTTTTCTTCAATCTGGAAGTTTTGAAAATTTTCCGGTAGCTTGATTTTATTTCTCCTTTTATTGGCTATTGTTAGGAACAAATCCTAGTCAGCGAAAAGAAGCTTTTAACCCCACTAGTCCTATGCTTTTTGGACCACTAGCATGAAGGAAAAGGGGAGGAACATCATTGCCCTATTGGAGGAAGTATATCCTGAAACTTCAGGGACAACCCTCAACTGGCAGACACCTCTCGACCTCCTCGTGGCAACCATCCTCTCCGCCCAGAGCACTGACAAGCAGATCAACAAGATTACCGTCTCCCTCTTCGAGAAGTATAGGACCGCAGCTGACTACGCTTACGCGCCCCGAGAGCAACTCGAGAACGATATCAGGTCATCCGGATTCTTCAGGAGGAAAGCAGACGCCATACAGGAATCCTGTAGAGTCATTATAGAGGAGCATGGAGGTGAGGTTCCATCAACAATGGATGAGCTCACGAATCTGAAAGGCGCGGCAAGGAAAACTGCGAACATCGTACTAGGGAGCGCATTCGGCATCATAGAGGGAATTGCAGTAGACACCCATGTCTGGCGCCTCAGCCATAGGCTCAGGCTCAGCGACAAGAAGAACCGAAACAAGATCGAGAAGGATCTTATGGAGGTCTTCGACCGGGAGAAATGGCTCGCAGTGAATTACCTGCTAATTGAGCACGGCAGAAGGGTCTGCAATGCCAAGAAGCCAGATTGCGCAACATGCATCCTCTGTGAACTTTGCCCTTCGGCATTCACCTTCCGCCATAACACCGTGGAATAGTGTCCCTTTGAGTATAATCTCTTGTTCTCCTCGGTCTTTGAAACAGGCCGTACTTTCTATATGGTCATCTGTCTCGCATTATAGCCCCCTATCTCACGCACTGGATTAACGGGTATCTCTTGAGCTAGAGTGTTCAGGGGATGGGTGTTCCTATAGACATGACTGGCTCATCTCAGCGCGCAGTTCCTGATCCCGTTTCCCTCTTCAAAGATGACCTTCCCGATGACGAGGGATCCAAGGGTCAAGAAGACAGAAGGATGGTTCCTTGGTTTCTTACCCCCTAAACAAAAATCAACATCTCTGATAACCCGGATAAAAGATTTGAATACCTCGAAAAATGTTTACTAAGCTAGCGGCTCATCTCGAGCATTCGTTGGATTGGTATTCGGGCTTTATCTGCGATCTCCTCGGGAACGTGGATGACAGGGGCCTCGTTCAACATAGAGGAGAATATGTTCTCTAGGGTGATCCTCTTCATGGAGGCGCACTCAGAATATTTCTTTGCAGGGAGAAAGGTTTTACCTGGGATCTCCCTCGTAAGGCGATCTACCATCCCGACCTCTGTACCGATTATAAATATCTTGGCCGAGGACTTTTGGCAGCGCCGATAAATTCCCCCTGTGGACAGGACGAAATCAGCCTTCTTTTGGAACTCCGGCTCGCACTCTGGGTGAGCCAAAAGCTCGGCGTCGGGATATTTCTTCTTAAGCTCCATGGCCTCGGAGCCATCTCCCAGGAAGCGGTGGACGCGGCAATGCCCGTAATCCGGTACAGGGATAAGCGTCTTTCCTGGAACTTTCTGGGAGACGTACCAGGCCAGATTTACGTCTGGCCCGAAAAGGACGGTATCCCCTTCTAATTGGGCCACGATCTCAGAGGCGTTTGCTGATGTGCATGTGACGTCGGCCTCGGCCTTCGCCTCAGCAAGGGTATTCACATAGAGCACCACGGGTGCCCCTGGGTATTTTTTCTTCATATTTTTAAGGATTTTAAGTGGGAGCATTGCGGCCATAGGACAAATCGCCTTGGTGCTAGGGATCACGACCTTCTTCTGCGGGTTGAGGATTGATGCAGTCTCTGCCATAAAGTCTACACCGGCGAAGACGATGAGGTCCCGGTCTTTTACGCCCTGGGCCTTCCGGCAGAGCTCTAGGCTGTCCCCCACGAAATCGGCAACCTCCTGTATTTCGATTGTCTGATAGTTGTGGGCGAGGAGGAGTGCGTTTTTCTCCTCTTTTAGCGCCACTATTTTGCTCTGGATCGTGTTGAGTCCCATTCTAAACCATCTCTATCTCTAATTTGACGTTTAGGCTCCTCACGGAGTGGGTGAGACTTCCCATTGAGATGATATCCACCCCTGAGCCGGCGTAGTTGGCTAAGCTCTCGCGGGTGATCTCTCCGGACGCCTCGAACAGCCTACCTTTGTGAAGTCCCTTCTTCTTCAGTACACCGAAGCATATACGGATTTCCCTCGGGCTCATGTTGTCGAACATGACTATATCGGCCCCCGCTTCTGCCGCTTCCTCAGCTTCACCGGGGCTTCTTACCTCTACCTCGATCTTCTTTGTAAAGCTCACCCCCTTCCTGGCTCTCCTAACGGCATCAGTGATAGAAGGGACTAACTTCAAGTGGTTATCTTTGATGAGAACACAGTCATCGAGTCGCAACCGATGGGTATCTCCTCCCCCTAGTAAAACGGCTTTTTTGTCGAGTTCCCTCAGCCCTGGAAGGGTTTTCCGCGTGGCAGCAACCCTTACCGAGGGGTTCACCTCATTTGCGATTTTCTGGGCCTCCGCTACTGCGGTCGCTATCCCAGCCATTCGACCCACGATGTTGAGGGCGGTTCTCTCCCCCGACAATATAGCTCTAGCCGAACCCTCTACCTCCAAAAGGATTTTCTCCGGGTTAACGCTCTCTCCATCATAGGCGTGTGTAATGACGTCGCATCCGAGGAGCTCGAAAATCATTGCCGCCTCCTCGAGTCCTGCAGCAATACCAGCCTCCCTGATAAATAGCCGTGCCTTGGCCATCTGATCCGCTCCGATGAGGGAGGATGAGGTTATGTCTCCATGCCCAATATCCTCCATCAGGAAGTCCCTAATCTTTACTAGGTTAAGTCGAGCTTTTTTTTTCAATGTCTCGCCTCCTCGAATCTATCTAAGTTCGTAATTGGACATTTATCCTCGCTTTTATATCTTTAGGGGCGGGGAAACAGCTTATTCACCCACACACCTTCCCCCTCTTTCTTACTTTCTCTCTAAAAACACAATAACACAAAAACACGCGCATATATAAAAGAACAATACCTCCATAATCAAATCGGAACTAAATAACCCCAAATCAACCAAATTCTAATATCCAACACATGCACAGAGAACATGAGTCCCGGAAACAGGGCGAATTGTCTAGGTCTTTCCTTATAAATAGAGACAAATCTGAGCATGAAAGGATATTTTACTACTCTGACTCAGATGTAGAACAATAGACTTCGTTTGCATGATTTGAGCTCCCTCTAATCGCACAAATTCCAGCTTCACACTTATAATCTGTAGATGCCCCCTGTTACCCTTCTTAACCAAATTGAATACTTGGTTTTGTAAACTCCTTTTTAATCAAACGCGTAAACAAAGAGGCAAAGATCCCTAGTCTTATTTAGACTTAGGCACCGTGTGAGTGAATTTGCCATCCCTGTAAAAGGCATTAAAAATTTTACCGCAAATTGGACACTTATGCTGCTTCCCATCGAAAACCCCGAATTTAAATTCTTTACCAGTCGCTTGAGCAACTCCACTACATACTGGACAATTCAATACTGTTACCTGATACAAACTCACTGGGAGATTATATAACTTTTATCACCGGAAAAACGCTCAGAAATATTTAGCGTTCAAGGGCGTATCCTTGCCTTTTCATCCACGGCATCGCGATGACGAACGTTGTCGTCGTCATCTAAGTTGAGGCGCTGGAAAGAAAGTACCCCTTTTCCGACGCTTAATTTCGCGTCTCAGCTATAGAGCTGGGACTCGTCAATCCGGGTGTAAGCGATCAATTCCTCCTCGTCAAAGTAGATCGAGTACTCAATCTTGGCATTATTCACCGAGTCCGCCGCGTGAACTATGTTTCTCCCGATGTCTAGACCATAATCCCCACGGATAGATCCAGGATTGGCGTTGTGGGGATCAGTGGCTCCGACAAGCCTCCGGGTATGACTCACTGCATTCCGACCCTCCACTACCATCGCAACAGAGGGGCCGCTTGTGATGTATTTTATGAGCCCTTTGTAGAAAGGTTTGTCTTTATGGATTGCGTAGTGTTTCTCAGCCTGGTCCTTGGTCACCTGAAGGATCTTTATGGCGACAATTTTGAGTCCGACCCTCTCTATCCTGGTAATGATATCCCCAACGTGCGCTCTATGGACGCCGTCAGGCTTCACCATAACAAATTCCCGTTCGCCATTCTGCCCAGACTGGGTTCCATTATCCATTTTTTTCCCTATCTCCATCATATGCTGTGTCCTTCTACCTTCCTCTTTTGTGACTCTGTGCACTAGCCGTGGACGGAACGCGGGGCCAAACTAGTCCCCTCCCTTGAATGGATCAGAAAACTACTTAATCTTGATGGTGGGACAAACGGCTTGGACACCGGTCACCTAGTCATGAGGCTCTGGAAATAATCCACTATTCTAGCGTGGACAGGGATACCGGTGGCATCGATAAGGGCGGTATATCCTGGGAAGCAGTTCGCCTCCAAAAGGTATGGGCCAGTTTCTGTGGGAAGGATGTCGATGCCTGTGATCCTGAGGTCCACAGCCTCTGCGATATTTATTGAGATCTCATCATAGGTGGGATCATCAAAGGCCTCAGCCAAACCCCCTGTGCTCACATTGTATCTAAAGTCCTGGGGATTCGACCGCTTCTCTCGACCTACAACCTCGTCGTTCACCACCATGCACCGCACATCGTAGCCCAGATTCGGAATGAACTCCTGGAGATAGAAGACGCCCTGACCAAAAGATCTGTTGTACCACATGAGGTACTGAAGGAGATCGCTACGACTCCGGATCCTATCGAGCCTGACCACCCCAATTCCCCGGCCCCGACAGATGGGTTTAAGGACAACAGATTTACCCGCGTCGAGGAGTCCTGACGCGAATTCTTGGGCATTACCTATGTTCTCAGTCACAATGGTCGGGGGATGGGGGAGACCAAGGTCGCTTAACTGGAGGGTGAAGTGCCCCTTGGAGTAGATGAGCATGCTATCCACGGGGTTCACGATATTGCCTACCTGACTCTCAAACTCCCGAAGGATTAGTAGCCGGTGGATGAGCTCGAAGGTGGAGCCCCGATTGAACATGTTGCTGGGAACATAGACCATATCCGCATCAAGTTTTTGGAGCTCCGGCAGGGCAATGTCCCAAGGCGCTAAGAATCGGTGCCGGATGTTTCTACTTTTAAGCTCCTCAATGACCAGTTGGGTCTCCGTAACCATTGGGTTGTCGGTGAAGATTATTATTTCCAAGAGGTTTCCCAGCCAGACTCCGTTCCTTGCCTTAAAGAATTAGCTCCTAGAAGGACCATCGCACGCGGGGGAGACATTTTCAACTCGTAATCCGTAAACTAGAAAGAGGGGGTAAACCAGACCGGGAGGCCCTTCATATTTAACTCCCTTTTCACCTCTTTTACGTCCTGTTCAGATGTTTTTATAACATATATGGGCGATTATGTTCCGGTGTAATTCTAGTGGAAAACCCATACCTCAAGGTGGACAAGAAGATTGTCTCTGAGGTCTATACTTCCTCGGAGCCCATGGACAACCTCAAGGTTCTTTGTGATGTCTACGATAGCCGCTTCCCAGGTACTAAGGGGGATTTCGGTTCGGTCAAGTGGATGGTCAAGAAACTAAAGAGAAATGGTCTCAAGAACGCCCACTATGAGACCTACACAATCCCAGGGTGGAAGAGGGGACCCGCCCAGCTCCGGGTAACAGGTCCTATCAAGAAGAGGTTCGAGGTCATCAGCCTCCCCCACAGCCTCGGAGGAGAGATCGAGGGGAAGCTAGTCTACCTCGGGGACGGGGCCATAGCTGATTACGAAAGCAGGAAGGATGAGATCGACGGGAACATTGTGCTGGTGACAAGTAGGAACCCCATGGGGATACAACGATTCCTCCACAGGTCTGAAAAGTATATGAGGAGCGTCCTTGCGGGGGCCAAGGGCTGGATCTTTATGAACCACTACCAAGCCTACGGGCCCCCTACGGGGGGAGTTAGTCCCGTCATCCCTGCGGTTGGGATCAGCTATGAGGACGGTAGTTATCTCGTGAGGCTCACCGAGAGAAGTGATGAGGTCATCGTGAAACTCCGGACCACGGACACAAATTATGATGTTGATACCTTTAACGTGATCTGCGACGTGGAGCCAAAAGACCCGGTGGATGACGAGTACGTTGTGGTTGGGAGCCACTACGATGGCCACGATATCAGCCAAGGCGCCATGGATCCTGCCTCAGGGACCGTCACCGTGATGGAGATCGCTAGGGTCCTAAATAAAGTCAAGAAAAATCTGAATCGTCGTGTCCGGTGTATCTGCTTCGGTGCTGAGGAGATCGGTCTGTACGGCTCCTATAACTACGTTGCAAGGCACAGAAACGAGATGGACAAAGCTCGATTCATGCTCAACCTCGACTCAGGGGGGAGCCCCGGGAAGAAAGGGGTGATATTCCACAACTTCCCCGAGCTCGAAACCCTCCTCAGGCAATGGGCCGCCGAGATGAACGTTGAGATGCCCACGGATCAGAAAATAAGCCCCTACAGCGACCACTGGCCGTTCTTCCTAAGTAGCGTACCTTGCGGGAGTGGGGGAGACCCTGAGGCTAGGAGGACCCGAACAGGGAGGGGCTATGGCCACACGAAATATGACACCGTCGACAAAGTAGACCAGCAATTTCTCCGGCTCGCAGCTGCGAACTATTCACGGTTCGTTTTCAGGATTGCTAATGTCCAAGAGTGGCCAGCGAGGAGGAAGAATCCTGAGGAGATCCAGGAGTTTATAAAGAAACAAGGCTTCGACAAGACCGTAACGCTCGCGGAGAAGACCAAGAAATACATTAAAACCTGGAAAGAGATTCTCCCTGAGACCCAGGCTTGGCTCAACAGGAAATCTGACTGGTAGCACCCAACTTTTTTTTTATCCTTTTCTTGACTTCAGAGCCATCTCAGCAACCTCGAGGAGGTCTTCAGCCATTACCGTGCATCCAGCGTCCAGGAGACGCTGCCCCCACTCCTCATCCCTTCTGTAGCCTATAAAATCCACCTCGGCAGCTCGGGCTGTCTCAAAGTCGGTGGTTGTATCTCCTACAAAGAGCACATTCTTAGGGTTAACGTTAAGGAGGGATATGGTTTCAAACAGATGGCGAGGGTCGGGTTTTGGATAGGACACGTCGTCTCTGGCCAGAATCCCCTGCAGATATTTGCGCATCCCCATCTTGGCGAGACATCTCTCGGCGTATACCCGATGGCTCCTGGTTGCTATTCCCATTAGGATACCGTTTTGACGGAGAATTTTGAGGGTTTGGAGAGCATTGGGCTTTGGCTCTACACGATCCACAGCTTCCAGCTCGGTCGCATTCATGGCCTCGGTCATCAGGTCGAGGACTGTTTGGACCCGCTTGTCTCTCACGCCGAGTTCAAATAGTGAGGCTCTACCGCCGCGGATGATACGATAGACTCCACCTTTGTCGCAAATGGCGCTCTGATTTATGCCCTCTCTTATCAGGATCACCCGCACGCACTCAATCATCATCTGATAATCTATCTTGGAGTCCTGGAGGGTGCCGTCAAGGTCAAAAATCACGGCCTTGTATTGACCCATTATAAGAGATACAACTCTGTTGTTTATAATCGCTTTTCAGAGGACCGCTTTTTTTTCCTTTAGTCTGCTACACTGCTCCCCCAAAGGCCGCGTCCGCGGAGCTCGACATGATTGATAGGGAACATTATAATGAAGTTTCACATCTCCGTAACACTCTGAACCCTCAAGGACTATTTATTACCCCGCGTTCAGAATTGCAAAGACGGAGGCACTTGAAAGGATTCCCAAATTTCAGGAATACTTACCCCAAATGGATCCCTGCAAATCTGGTAAATGAGATTAACCAGTCAATAAATAGTACATTGAACATACTCTGGAAGATTCGTCAATGTCGGGTTTGAAGCAAGCAGCCTGGGACTGGATCGATCAGAACCGGGAGAGGCTTATCGAGGTCAGCGACGAGATCTGGGAGTACGCCGAGCTAGGATTCGTAGAGGTAAAGTCTGCAAAGCTCCTCGTCGACGAGTTAGAGCGCCAAGGTTTCAAGGTGGCGATGGAGGTGGCCGGGATACCCACTGCTTTTGTGGCGACTTGGGGCAGCGGGAGGCCGGTTATAGGAATCATGGGGGAGTACGACTCCATCCCCGGTGTTTCCAATAAGGCCGTCCCGGTTAAGGACCCTCTCATTGAAGGTGGACCGGGCCACGGCTGTAGTCACAACATCCACGGGGTCTCTGGGCTCGGAGGGGCTCTTGCGGTCAAGGTAGCAATGGATAAGGTGAAGGTCCCCGGGACAATCAAGTTTTTCGGCTGTCCCGCTGAGGAGATGCTCAGCGGCAAGGTTTGGATGGTGAGGGACGGCGTTTTCAACGGGGTCGATGCCTGCCTTAGCCACCATCCTAATAGTTTGAACACCGCCAGCCTTCAGAGCAGCAACGCGAATAACTCGGTAAAGTTCCATTTTTACGGGAAGACAGCCCACGCAGCGGGGAGTCCTGAGCAGGGACGCAGTGCCTTAGATGCAGTAGAATTGATGAACATCGGGGTGAACTATATGAGGGAGCACGTTATTGAGAAGGCCCGTCTCCACTATATCATCGAGGAGGGCGGATATCAGCCCAACGTGGTCCCAGACTACGCCAGGGTCTGGTATCTGATCAGGGCCCCAGAGAGGGACCAGGTGGACCACATATATAATTGGGTTCTTAGAATAGCCGAGGGAGCTGCCCTCATGACTGGAACCACCCATAAGGTGGAATTCAAAAAGGCCATTTACAACAAGATGCCCAACAAAACCCTGAGCAAGCTTGTGATTGCTAACATGCGTGAGATTGGGGCCCCTACATACAGTGATGAAGAACTTGCTTTTGCAGCTAAGATAGCGGAAGTGGTTCCCATGCAGGCGAAGATGGACAGCCTCAGGAAGAGGAAGATCCCTGAATGGAAGAGGTATGTAGACGTGAATCTTGTAACAGACATCCTCAACCCTTGGAACGAGGGGAATGTTTCAGCAGGTAGTACAGACGTCGCCGATGTATCATGGAACACCCCCACCATGGAGTTCAGTACCACAACGGTCGTTCTCGGCACCCCGGGCCACTCGTGGACAACTGTCGCCACCTCCGGGATGAGTATAGGACATAAGAGTCTACTCTTCGCAGCAAAGACTATGGCGGGAGCGGCTCTGGAACTAATGACCGACAGGGACCTCTTGAAGAAGGCACAAGATGAGTTGAAGGAGAGGCTCGCGGGGAGAAAATATACGTCACCCCTGCCTCCGAATGCCAAGCCTCCCTTGGATCAGTGGATCTGACGCGAGTTTGGGATCTTGAGTTCCCTGAATAAGGGAAAAAGGGGATTAAAGTTCGTAGGTGTCGCCAGGACTCAGGATTACGACCTGGACGTCTGAGGCCTTCTGAACGTGCTTTTTGAATTTCTTGGGATCAGTGTCCCAGATGTGCATAGGAATCACCTTCTTAGGGCGGATGGCGACGGCAGCCTCAGCAGCATCTTTGTTGTCCATGGTATAGGTCCCCCCGCTGGGGATGAGCAGTAGATCGATCTCCTCGAAACCCCTCATCTCTGGTATGAAGTCCGAGTCCCCCACATGGTAAACGGTCTTCCCGTTAGCCCTAATTATATAGCCCACGCCAAGTCCCTTGGGGTGGAAAGGTATCCCCGGAGATCGGAATCGTTTAACGTTGTACGCATGAACGGCCTTGATCTCCACGTCACAATAGATGACCTTCTCCCTGGGCTTCAGGCTCTTCACGGAGCTCCCGATCTTCTCAGCGCAGTCCGAGGGGGCCACCACTACTGTTTCCTTACCCTTCACCATGTTGACCTTAGAGGGCTCACAGTGGTCTATATGAGAGTGGGTCGCGAGGATCAGATCGGCTTCCTCTTCGTATTTCCCCTGGTAGGGATCTATATAGATCGTCTTATCACCCGTATTTATCTTCCAGCTTGCATGGCCCAGCCACTTCAACATCATAGACTATATCGAAGGACCTTAGTCCTGCCATGCTTATCTGTTTTCTCAAAATGAACTCCAAAAGGGAATAAAGTCGAGCCAATTTTTTCAGACCTTTCTTATATTATCTTTTTCAATGAGGCGAGAACCTCTCTTCCTCTAGACTCGCATGCTCGAGTAACTTTGAGATCCCCCTTATGATCCTTCCAAGACTGGTTACAGAATTGCGTGCGCGATAGTGGGGAAAAATATGGCGGCGGGAAACTTTGGATTATGTGTATGTGGACGCTGATCACGGAAATTCCTTTAGAATAGTGAGGTCAGTGGGATACAGGGGCTTGGTGGATCTGGAGAAATACGTGGATCTTGTGAGGGCGACAGGGCAGGGTGGTCTCATGTCCTTTGAGGGTCTCGTATTCTGGGGAGGAGGAGGCCTCCAAAGCAGAAAGTTGATCGAGTGGATACCCGGGCAGGAAGGGGGGCCTGGGACTGGGTGAGTCAGACCTCCACGCGTTCCTCAAAAAGGTTGGGCTAGCCTTCCTCCTCAACCAGGATTGCTTCCTCGTGGACACTGAGGTTCCCCTCAGCAGGTTCGGGCAAAGCCGTATCCACGAGTTAGACAAGCACCATATCATCGATGTCTGCGGTGTCGGGGAACGATTCGTAAGGCCCCAAGGCATCCCAGATGAGGGGGTGGACCCCCGGCGCCTAGAGGTCAGACAGAACGTATTACGGGGGATCGAGGTGAAGGTCTCTCGAGGGGACTTCAGGAACGGGTTCTTTTGTACGGGGTGCAACTACAACTATCTCCTCACCCCAATGCGCCTCGTCAGCCTTGGGAACCTCCCTCCGGGGGTGGGGCTTATTGAGTACAATAGGTATAAGTTTTCAGCGGAGCTACAGGAGGAGAGATCCTTGGGGTTGAAGGGACTCAGGGTCGTGAGGAAGGCCACCTATAGGAGCATCACCCGTTATCAGGTGGACAACGCCACCAGCTTTATGATCCGGAGGATGATTGAGAACAGGCCCGAGGAGATCCTTTTGAAGCTCATGGAGGGGCACCGGGAGAATGGGTACCGGAAATCCTCGGGCCCCTGAAATGGAGGATTAGCGGCTCTCAGACAACAGATTTAACCGTGCGGTGCATATTGGGTAGCGAGGATTTACTTTTGGAGCTCATGAAGACCCATATCTACGCCTATCACGAGATGCACGGTAACATCGTGGACTTTGGGGGATGGGCTATGCCCGTCTGGTACAAGGGGATCATCGCGGAGCATAACGCTGTACGCAACAGCGTTGGCATGTTTGACACCAGTCACATGGGGAGGTCGATGGCTAGAGGGCCAGATGTGGAGAGGTTCGTAAACCGGGTCGTGACCAATGACGTATCCAAGCTAAAGCCCTCCCAGGGCCTATATGCCTTGATGCTAAGGCCCAATGCTGGGATCGTAGACGACCTTATCACCTATAAAAGGGAGGGCAACGCTTTCTTCATTGTCTATAACGCAGCGAACCGAGAGAAGGACTTTAACTGGCTCAAGCAGAACACTTCGGAGTTAGATGTTAAGCTTACAGATGTCTCTGACGAGATTGCTATGATTGCCCTCCAGGGGCCAAAAGCGGTGGAGACTCTTCAGAAGGTCACAGAGGAGGACGTCTCTCAAGTGGCTCGATTTAGTATCGCGAAACTTACTATCTCTGGACTGGAGTGTATGGCGGCTCGAACGGGCTATACGGGGGAGGACGGATTCGAGATTTTTATTCTTGACTGCCCGGTGAGCTCGCCTGATAAAGCGTTGAAGGTATGGAACGATCTCGTGGAGGCTGGTGCAGTTCCATGTGGTCTTGGGGCCCGGGACAGTCTCAGGATGGAGGCCGGGCTCAACCTATATGGGAGCGATATCGGGGAGACCACGAACCCGTTGGAGGCTCGGCTCAGGTGGGCGGTGAAGTTTAAAAAGAAGGGGGGTTTCATCGGTATCGAGGCTCTCCAGGCAGCCCGAGCGGATGGCATCAAACGGATCCAAGTGGGAATCCAGATGGTGGGCAGGGGGTTGCCCCGGCAGCACTATGATATCCTCGAAAGTGACGGTGAGAGGGTGATCGGGGAGGTGACGAGTGGGGGTTTTGCCCCTACTCTAGGTTATGGTATAGCCATCGGGTATGTGCCCGTCGAATATCGTAAAGTGGGGACTCCTGTGATGATCCGTGTCCGGAAGAAGCTTGTGGAGGGAAAGATTGTTAAGTCTCACCCTTTTTATGATGATTCTATATACGGATGGAAAAGGGATAAACAATGAGCGAGGAGTTTGATATACCTGAGAACCTCCTATATACGGAGGAACATGAGTGGGCTAGGCTAGAGGCCGACGACACCGTGGTCATAGGGGTCACAGATTATGCCTCGAAGCAGCTTCATGAGATCGTTTACGTGGAACTTCCTGAAGCGGGGGGAGACGCAGAGTTGATGGAAGTCATTGGCGCGCTTGAATCAGTAAAGGCCGTCTCTGATCTGAACAATCCCGTGGGGGGCACCATCATCGAGGTGAATGATGAGCTCCTAGACAGCCCTGAGCTGATCAACGAGTCTCCTTATGGGGAGGGGTGGATCGCGAAGCTAAAGCCCTCGGATTGGGAGGGAGACAAGATCCACCTCATGGACTCCACTTCGTACATTAGGCACGTGACTGAGTCTTCCCATTAGGCTTTCTTGCGGGGGTTCCCGAGTGGCCAAAGGGGTCAGGTTCAGGTCCTGATGGACTAGTCCTCCGTGGGTTCGAGTCCCACCTCCCGCACCACGGTTGAATCTCTCGCATTATTATCAGCATGCCAGCAAAGGGAAAAACATAACCCTAACTCCCAACGCGTATTTTATGTCTATTGCACTGAGTCTGAGTATTAGGGAGGAATATATATGATAGAAGTTACCACTGAACTCGTTTATTCCCATCTAGGAGAACCCCGCGTTAAACAGATGTTTGATCTCCTAGAGACTGACTCTGAGGTCCAGGGCTGCCTCCAAATGTCCAACATGATGACTGTCAACCGCCTGAGATATAACGACCATGGAGCCGTTCACTCAAGGATAACTGCTGGCAGTTCACTGGAGATCTTCGATCTCTTAGACAAGAAAATGGAGCGCAACACGGAGCAGAACGGAATCTCCAAGGAAGACGCGCGTCTCATTGTTCTTTGTGGGGCTTACCTCCATGATATCGGGAACTCAATCCACAGAGCTGATCACCATATACACGGGTGTAATATCGCCCGCCCCATCCTGGACAGGCTCCTTACTAAAGTGGTCCCAGACGACGGGGAGCTCGCCCTCAGAATAAGGCACGAGGCTCTCCACTCCATTTTCGCCCACCACACCGAGGTCCAGTGCTTAAGTTTGGAGGCTGGCGCTATCACCGTTGGGGATGGAACTGACATGGCAGAGGGAAGGGCACGGGTGCCATACAACGCTGGAAAGGTAGATATTCACTCGCTTTCCGCGCTATCAATAAAGAGCGTCGAGATCGAGTCTGGGGATCCGGAGCCCGTCCACATTCTAGTACACATGAAAAACCCGTCGGGGGTCTTCCAGATAGAGGAGGTACTAGGTCGTAAGATACGGACATCTGGCATCTCTCAGTATCTTAACGTTGTCGCTCTGATGGAAGGAGAGGAAATAAAGACCCTCTGAAAACAGACCCTATATCCCACCACGAATCAGTGTGCCTTTTTCAGACCGATTTTTGATGGTCTCTCCAGTCTAGGAGAGACACTAGAACTCCCCGCGACCTCTGAGAACGCTTACGAGCCGGGGAAAGCTCAGTTGTTCCGTGTTCTCAGAGTCTAATCTCCCCACTCTGAACGCGAGCTGGATTGCGGGACCGAGACTCAGCGCTATAATTATAGTCCCCAAGCCCACAGGACCTTTCAGCAAGAAGCCTAGCGTGACCAGCGTTAGC
This sequence comes from Candidatus Bathyarchaeota archaeon, assembly GCA_002726865.1. The sequence continues at coordinate 2,656 of PBSW01000058.1, read as the reverse complement.
TCCATCATCCCACGGATTCTTGATATAGAGCAGCCTAGCTTTTCTGTGAGACCCATCATTAAGCCATCCCGGGGGCCTGCGCCGAGCCCCACCCGAAGATAGAAGAGGGACCCAGCGGCGAAGAGTCCTATCGCGAGGATCAGAAGCTCCAGTTTCAAAAACGCTTTGGTTGGTAATGGGACCACGTCCCACACAATAATGAGGTCGATGAAGACTCCGATAAAGTATGTGTTGGTGACGGTGCTGAATCCAGGGGGATACCCCAACATCCACCCAAATACCAGGACAACTAGACTTAGAACTTGGGCCACCCGCCCTAAGGTGAACGGCGTATAACCCATCACGCCTACACAGAGGACGTCCCACGGTCTCACCCCAAGCCCCGCGTTTAGATTGGCCACTACCCCTAAGGAGAAGAGGAACTGACCTAGGAGGAGGGAGGGCATTCTCCCCAGGAACTTCAGCCAGTTCTCCACGAGTTTGGAGACCACAGGCGGACATTTCACATTCAACACATTTAACCCTTCGTTGGTGCCCTTTATTCTCCCAAAACCAATACTCCCATTAGATGCAGAAATACAATCGGTTGGAATACAAACCTTTTTCCACGATTTTTCCCTAACTTTCAAAATAACCTCTACGAGGAATGAAAATGATAACGGTGGACACTAAAGGGATTGAGTGGGAGGACCCGCCTAGGGGCTACTACCTCACCGACGTGAAGCAGAAGGTGATCTGGAGAGACAATGAGACAGGGGCCATGATGGCACTGCTAAAGTTCCCAATGGGAGTGGCAGACAGAATTCACAGCCATCCCGATGCCAACCAACTCCTCTACTGCATCAAGGGGGAGGTTAAGTCACCTCAAGGGGTCAAAACTACCATGGACGGGGTATCGACATACACCCCTAAGGGGGAAAAACATGGAGCCTCGAACTGTTCAAAAGAGACTATCCTCCTATTTTACTGGGACGGCCCTCAGACCATCCAAATTTAGTATACTGCTCCCGTTCAAGCGCGTAAACAATTTATAGGTTTTTTCGTGCACGGTATCACCCTGAGTAAGCTTGGGGAAGATTAAGCTGAGTGCTTCAAATTCATAAAGATCCTTATTGAGTGTGTCATTCCAGAGGTAAATAGCCGCGCGCGTTGGTGGGTCATACCCACCTAGTTAGGGTTCTAAGCAGCCATGGCTAGGGATCCCATCTTCTAGGGGGAACTTCTCTCTCTCGGGCTTGAGTCATTTATGTGGCTTCGGAAGGAGCCCTTTAATCTCCGCCTTCTTCAGCTCCTCCACCAGGGCACATAGGTCGTCGATGTGGAGCTCCATGGCCTCCCGGCCCTTCTCCTCGGAAGCGGTGGTGGCTCTGATGGTGACCCCGGCGTTCCCTATCACCCCGGTGGGGCTCAGATCAGGGGTGTCCCATGCGAATCTCCCCGGGTAGATGAAGTTGAATCCCTCGACCTTGAGGCCTCCCAGCTCCTCGTTCTGCTTCGTGTCCACTGCCTTGGACATATCCACGAGGTGGCCGTGGAAGTAGAGGTTGGCGCTGGTCTCCCCCTCCCCCGCATGGCCATCCATCGGCGGAAAGGCGGAGGCGACAGCCGCGAAAACCCCGTGCTCCCTCCGGAGCTCCCCGGCGACCTCCATAAGGCTCGGAGTGTTCCCCCCGTGACCGTTGATCACCAAAAGCTTCCTGATACCGTGGCTTGCAACGGACAGGGCGATTGCCCTTATGTAGTCCCTAAAGACAGCGGGAGGCACCCAGAGGGACCCCGGGAACTGCCTGTGGTGGACGGAGACCCCCACCGGGATCAAAGGGAGCACGGGGACTCCGGTCCTCTCCCCCACCTCTAAGGACATCCTCGAAGCTATGAGGTGGTCTGTCCCCAGGGGGTTGTGGGGGCCGTGCTGCTCCGTGCTCCCCACCGGGAGGATCGCAACATCGTTCTCCTCGAAGATCTTTCCCGCCTCGGGCCACGACTTCTCGGCAAGCTGAACCATTCAAACACCATCCCTAGTTCTCATCGACCGTGTTTTTAACATGAACGCAGGGCCGCTAACTTTTTTATCCCCATAAAACAAAGAATGATACGTGATTCTATGACCACGATTCCACCCCTGAGAGACGGAGAGCAGAGAGTCTGCTTCAAAGCAGGCGGCGAGTAGTGCTACCGCTGGACACCTGAAGGCTACGTGAACGGGAGACCTATGTCGATGGTCATCCACCACCACGGGGCTATATCAGAGACGGAGAGTCCGACTGGCTGGACACCGAATCCAAGACTGCGTACCTGAGGGCCGTCAGGGCCGGAGCAGGCTGCGCCATCGCGGGCTCCCACGCCTGCGGGGACCACTGGGGGAACCACGCATCGGTCGCCGCGAACGCCGCCCTTTACAAGGCTCTCGAGGAGTGTCCGGGCATCGATACGAGCCGTACGGGGCTCATGGGCGGGGGCCTGGGGGGCGCCCTGATCTGGAACTCAGTGCTAGGGCCCCTAGCCGGGAAGGTGAAGGCCGCCGCGGTGATGCAGGCCGTCGCGAGCCTCACAGCCGTGATCCGGGAGCAGAAGTTCAAGACTCCGTGCATCAAGGCGTACGACCTCCCCGAGGATACCCCGGACGACGAGGCCATCGCAAAGGTTGGGCCCTACG
>PBSW01000057.1 GCA_002726865.1 Candidatus Bathyarchaeota archaeon | reverse complement strand
GCAGACAGGTACGGGGAGCTGATCATCCGGGTGCTGGTGCTCCCGGGGCATAACGAGTGCTGCACCAGGCCTGTCCTGGAGTGGATCGCGGGAAACCTGGGCCCCTGGACCAGAGTCAACCTGATGTTCCAATACAGACCGGAATGGAGAGCCAGAGAACGTAGAGAACTTGGACGGAGATTGAACAGACAGGAGACAGACGAGGCATTACTGATCGCTCGGGAAGTTGGGTTGATGAACCTCGTGTCAGGGTGATGGGACTTCCACGAAAGTCTGTTAGTGACAAGAAACGACGATCTTAATCAAGTGATCAATTGGAATGGCATGGTCTCAGCGCGTGTGCTGTCACCTCGATCTGAACAAACAGTGCCACAACGCGTACTAAGGGGAGGGATCATCATCGCTTTTGGATCAAATTACCTGTTTTTCCTCAACCTAGACACGGTCAAGAACGTGACCATGGACATCACAATGGTTAGCGGGAAAATAGTGTAGAGCCTGAAGAGTGAATCGTGAGGGTAGCGTGAAGGGAAGCCTCAATCAGCCTATCTCCGGGATATCACGTTGACGTCATCGAAGACGATTTCCGGACCTATGAGGCTCTGAAGGGGGATGGTCTCCTTTGCCACCTCGACGCATTTGCTGAGGAGGTCAAAAGTGTTCCCCGAGATCATGAGACCGTGGACGGCACCAGCCATCTCCCCTCCCTCGATGAGGATCGCAGGGTTCCCTACGACGCTAAAGTCACCAGACTCAGGGTTGGAACTATGGGCCCCTTGAACGTTTCTGATAAGATAACCGTGGTCTATTTCGGAGACGATGTCTCGGATATCTCTCTTCCCGGGCTCCACCACGGTGTTGGTGCTCCCAATCTCCACTAGTCCTTGGCGCATTCTTCTCCTAGAATTCCCGGTGCTTTCCTCTCCCGTCTTATTCCCCCAGTATGTGTCCCAGAGGAACGATTTGAGGACCCCCTCTTTGATAATGGTGGTCCTCCTGCGGGGGACTCCCTCGTCATCCGCGAGAGAACTGTTTATTCCCGTGGGAATGGTCCCATCGTCAACTATAGTCAAGTTATCAGCGGCTATGGTTTCCCCTATCCTCCTGTTGAGCTTTGATTTCCCCCTAGCGACATTGTCCCCTCTCACAGCTTGGAAAAGGGTGTAACTGAGGATCTGGCTGTAGGCCCAAGGATGCATTACCACAGTGTGCTTCCCAGACTTTCCATCGACGGTATTCTTACACACCCTGAGGAGGCTGGCAATATCGTCTACAGCCGATTTGAGGTCTAGATCTATATGTCTCTTGACATCAACTGAGAAGACCATAGGGGTCACCCCCTGCTCAATCTGAGCTATTGCGCCGAGGTATGCATAGGCGATATTTCCCCTCTCCGAATGTGATATTCCACGGCTGTTGGCCAATGCAGTGTGATAGAGACTGATCCCCGACCCGCCGTAGGCCACAATCAGGCCCTCCTCTGCCTCCGTCGCCCTCCTCCTAAAGTCCTCGGCTATCTCTACGGCTTTCGAAGGTTCACACCTTGCGATGTCTTCATTCCATAAACCATTGATTGTAGGATAATCCTTTGGCTCCGGGAGGGCAACCCAGTCGGGGTCCTCGGTAGTGACCTTTGCGCTAGCCAAGGCCATTGCAAGGGCCTCGTCCGCCGCCTCCGTTGTAGGGATGTTGGTGAAGGCCGAGCCCATCCTCTTACCAATATAGAGCCTGATTGCGATGCCGTCTGAGAGCCTTTTCTCGACTCCGCTGATCTCCCCGCTCTTGACAATGACGTCGATCTCCGAGGTGGACCTTGAGAGCACCTCTACGTCGGAGGCTCCCAGCCGTTGCCCTTTCGAGACAATGTATCCGCTTAGCTCCAGTAGCTTCTTCTCGTCCATGTTAGTCTCCTCCTATCTTTGTCCCCCGAAAGTTATTCCACCCTCCATGAACCTGGTGGTAGGGCCTCCGTCCGAGATGAAGGCTTCCTGCCCTTTCCCACATCGGCCCGCTCCGAAAGTGATCTCGTCATCAGAGATGCCCTGGATCTGGAAAAGGGAGTCTGTGGCTATCCCTGAGATAGATAGGTCTGTCACGGGTAACCCGATCTCCCCTTCTACAATCTCGTAGGCCTCTTGGATCCCCACTTGGAAGCTGGCGTTCAGCTGGGCCTGGCCACCCCGCATGTCGAGGCAGTAGTACCCGAACTCGATGCCATCGAAGAGCTCGTCATTGGACCAGTCTCCAGTTTCAAAGAATGTACTTCTCATTCGGATGATAGGAGGGTGGAGATAGTTCTCGGCCCTGGCGTTCCCCGAGGCTTGGAGTCCAAGCTTCGAGGCGTACTCCCTATTGGTGAGTAGCCCCGTGAGGACGGAGTCCTTTATGAGCTCCACCCTGCTCGTGGGAACCCCCTCATCGTCGAAGCGGGTGGTTCCAACATTCCCTGGGAGGGTGCCGTCGTCGATCATGGTGACTCCTTCAGATGCGACGACTTTCCCAATTTTCCCGTTGAAAGTGCTGTTCACCGTGAGATCAGCCTCGGCCAGGTGGCCCAGAGCCTCATGGGCAAGGGTTCCCACCACCCTAGGCCCAATCACGCAGGGAAAACTACCGGCCTTAGGGGACACGCCTCCTAGCTGGAGCTTCACCTTTCTCGCTACCTCCTCCCCCATGAACTCGGGGGTCGCAAAATCATCCATGTACTCCCACCCTTGGGTGGTGGATGCCTCCTCATGCCTCGCGGAGCTCAAGCTGTCCCCTTCTTTTCCCGTCACCCACGGATAGCTCCACACCAACATTATGTCAGACTGGATTCTCGTCCCGTCCGACGTGGAGAGGTACTTCTTCCCCGAGGCGGATCTAACTTTGACGGTGACCGCCGTAATCCGGGGATCATAACCCTTGATCACCTTAGTCATAGACTCTAAATAGTTAATCTTCTCCTCGATGGGGACATGCCTGGGGTCCCTCGCCACCTTTATCTCATCTACGTCACGCACCGCCTTTATATCTGAGAGCACTATGGCTTCCCTGCGCGACGCAGCCGCCGCCTTCGCCATTCTATAAGCATTATCGACTGCGCCTTCAAGGGCGCTAAGGTCCCCCGTAGATACAAACCCCCACGCCCCGTCCATAAGCACCCGCACCGCGACGCCCTGCTCTATCCTCTGGGTGAGAGCGGTGACCCGGAAGTCGTCCATCTGAATATACTCGACGAACCCCGACTCCCCTCTCAACTCTACGTAGGCTGCCCCTAAGTCCCGGCCTCTTTCTAAAGCCTTCTCCAACAGATCAAACAGTGAAAGTCACCCGATATGCAAAAGATAGTTCAACTCCCTTTAATTCTATTGAGTCTGGTGGATTCGCAAGGGCTACGTGTGTGGACATTTACATTCAAGGCTAAATCTGCTATTCGTACTAGAAAGTTGGAACCTCCGGATATCTGACCCTACACTTTAGGAACTAGGTTTTTCGGGTGTTTGAGATGCCAATCTGTCTTGGATTGATACTTCCGGGCTACGGCGATTATCGTATTTTCCTTGTATGGTCTCCCCATAAACTGGATCCCCGTGGGTAGCACCATCGAGGTGAACCCATTCGGGATGGAGATAGATGGAAGACCTGCCCCGTTCCCGACCGCCCCCATAGTGTCCCGGACGGTTCCCGGTGCGGCCTTTCTGAACTTTTGACTTATTGGGGACGCCGGTGAGTTCCTAGAGGGGGCTACTACTGCATCAAAGGGCTCCATGGCTTCGTTGACTATTTCACAGATAACACCTCTCAGCCTTAATGCCTTTAGATAGTCCTTGGCTAGCACCGCTGTCCTAGCGTACGGGCCATAATGGCACTCTGGGGCGGTCAACTCTCCTGCCAAGCCGTTTTCAGTGAAATCTTCAAAGGCGCTTGCTGCCTCCCCATTCAATATGGTCCGCGTGACCGCCTCATATGGGAGGTCAGGTAACTCAATATTCTCGATGCTCGCGAAACCCTCAAGGACTCTGAGGGAGCTCTCGAAGTTTTCTTTGACGGCCTCATCGCAACTCTCAAGGGCCCCTTGGAGAATAGCGAGCTTAAAATGGGATCCAGAGTCAACGTCATCATAGTCATATTTGATGTCAGCGGCGGTCTGGTCTTTGGGGTCTGGTCCCGCAATGGCTTCTAAAACGATACCACAGTCGTCCGCGGTCAGGCAGAGGGGCCCGAGTTTATCAAGGGTCCAGCTTAGTGCCATGGCTCCAAATCGGCTCACCCGCCCATATGTAGGTCGGAGACCTGCAACTCCGCAGTTATTAGCCGGACTGAGGATTGAGCCCCAGGTCTCGGAGCCGATCGCGAAGGGCACCAAACCTGCCGCCACTGCCGCCCCTGAACCGCTTGAGGACCCTCCTGTCCACATATCTGGATCCCATGGATTCCGCCCGGGACCTGTGAAAGAGGCGTTTGGTTGGTGGTAACCCATGCCTCCAGCGATCTCCACCATCGCCAGTTTTGAGGCCAATACTGCACCGGCATCATCCAGCTTCATGATAATGCTGGCATCATAGTCAAACGTCCGGTTCCTGAAAGGGGCGGCACCCCAAGAGGTAGGTATTCCACCGGAGGTGGCCAGGAGGTCCTTGGCGCCGTAGGGTATACCGTGGAGGGGTCCCCTGTAGTTTCCCTCTCGAATCTCAGTCTCGGCTCTCTCAGCCTGCTCCATCGCTCTCTCCTTTGTGACGGTGACAATGGCGTTGTACCTCGGCCCGAGGGTCTCCAACCGCTCTATGAACTTCCCTGTGAGCTCGATGGGTGATACGGATCCGTCTCGGATGAAGGAGCCGAGTTCCCGGATCGACTTGTAGATTGGGTTCGGCGTTCTTTATGCCCCCTTCAGGAAGGGCTTAAAGATGAAGAAGGGTTCGTTGTTATTTCCCAGCTTTACGGATCTTAGGGCTTCAGCGTCCTTTGTGATGCCTTCCACCCCTTTCAGGACCTCCTCTAGCTCCTCTGCGCTTAGCAGATTCTCGTATCGTTCTTTCACCATTCGGAACAGAAAATCTGCTTCTTTTTGATTCTCATTAACCATGGGTAGGTCTTACTCTGGAAGGCATTATAATTTAGGCTCAAACCCCCTCCCTTTCTCTCTCTTACTCTTTAAACACACAAAAACACGAAAAAAACACACACCGCAGGTTGCATACCTTATACACACAGTGTTGAAAGAATCCGCTCCAGATGTCCACAACTGTATGCATGGATGTAAGCAGATCTACGGTTAGGATTGACTTCTTGTCTCAAAATCTCCACTGGATTCGAAGCTTAACAAGCTTATGAGATCAGCTGTATTCACAAAAGATGAATTTAGGCTAGTGGTGCAGAACCGGGAAGTCCCGTAACGCCCCTTGAATTCTCTCTTGAGTCAAATAGATGAGAGAACGGTATCGGGAATGGCCTCAATATATCGGCGATGAGAGAAGATATTGCTAATGCGATGAGACATTTGAAGATATGCCTGAGGAGGAAATAAAAGTGGAGAAGACTCAGTACATGCGTTCTCTTGGGCTAACGATATATTCGCGAAGAGGAGGGTTCTTACCGCCCCTTGTAAATATCAAGGACTTGATTAAGGGAGGTCAGAATATAGGTAAGATGTGGACCTTCTTTGACGACGTTGTTGAGAAGAAAAAGTCCCCAGTAGATGGGATGATTGTAGGTTACTACTGTGGTGTTCTTTGTATCGGTTCAGGTCAATGGCGAATATTTGAGTTATTCGCGTCCACGGGGTACCGTTAATAGCCTTTTTTCAAATGCTCAGAATCATCCAATTTTTCTCAATAAGTCTTGAATGGAATATTTTCCGGGTTTCTCTCCATTTATAGCCATTTTATGCGCCACCCTGCAGACTATTTCATTATAGGGTGTTTCAATGTTTAGCATCTTACCTAAATCAACAACATCCCCGTTAATTTGCCAGACTTCAATGTTTCCCGTTTCTCTAACAAGACTTTGCCAAGATGAAACTATCGTACTATTTTCTAGGAATATTTTATTCCGAATTATTTCGCCCCGCTCTTTTCCCGCCCTATATTTAAACAAATCAAGGTCTTCCCACTTTATCCCAACTCTGCTCCAGACCTGTTTAGCCTCATATCTTAAACTTCTTTGGAAACTATCTTGGTCCCCTTTCCCATCAGTTATCGCTAGGAGGGCGTGCCCTAGGCTCTGGAGACACTTAGCCCCTTTTGTCATCATAACTTCCTTATTCAAGCCCCCTGCAAAACCCGAGTCCTTCAGAGACTCGGCAACTTTTTTTGCGATGCAATCTATACCACGTGGGTAGGCTCCTACCTCTACAAAGCATCTACCATTATTTACGCTGTCATAAACTATTCCTGGCTTTAGGAAAATACCTGCCATGGATATTACTCCCCCATAAATATTGGTGAACACTCTCTGTGCAAGAGGCTCAGTGCTTATCCCATTCTGGAAACAGAAAACTGGTATATCTCTACCAGCGCTTGCTCGCAATTGTCCTAAACTTCTTAGCACATGTTGTGATTTCATGGTTAGAAATATTACATCATCATCTTTGAAAGATTTTATTCTTGATATATTGTTATATGCAGGGATATCTAGTATATACTTATCATCAGGAGTATTCAATTCTAATCCATTTTTATTTATTATATTCGCATGATGAGTATTAGCTATCAATAATACATCATTATTTGCCTTATACATATGTCCTCCAATAATGCTACCCACTGCACCTGCACCATATATTATGAAACGCATATCACAAGAAAATGCCTTTTTTAAAATATAACGCTTATGAGAATGGGATTAGTAAGAAAAGGAATGCGGTGATCAGCTCAATTTTAGTGGTAATTTTTTCCATAGTACCTCTTTTTTCTTTCGAGTATACTGAAATATATATCCAGTCCCCCTCAACCTGTTTTACAATTCATATACCGAATGATTGAATTTTGTTGCACTCGCGCGCGGATATTATGCATTTTTACGAGAATGTCTTAGAATATTCTTTATCTATTTCCGGAACCTTCGTGAATTCCTTATTCTGTTTTCCTCTTCTCCTTCTCTAACCATACAAAAACACGAAAAACACGCGTATACACATACGCACAGTTTAACACTTAGACATGGGGTATGCCATGTCTTCTTTGTATAGCGCTTTTTTGAGAACAGGACATTCATCACAATAAACTGCAACCGCTACCCAGTTTTCATTTCCAACAACTCGTGCTGGATGTTCAATGTCTGGGGGAATCAGAAAACATGTGCCTTCCTCCAACAAGTAATCTTTACCATTTAGTTGAAAAAGCGCTTTCCCTTTTATAGTGTATACCATTTCTTCTCCCAGGTGAACATGGGATGTACCCGTGGCTCCAGGTGGCACGTCAATATACGCCATCTTGAGATAATTATTGCCAGTGGTTTTGGGAGAAAAGAATACTCGCCTGAAGATTTG
>PBSW01000056.1 GCA_002726865.1 Candidatus Bathyarchaeota archaeon | reverse complement strand
TTTCGCTTGATTATACCCATCATACCCTGCAAAAAGCCATAACACAATCGTTATGGCATACATCGCATCGTTTCCTGCAAAAATAAATGTGATCGCACCGATGATGGAACTGGTTACATATGCGAATATATCAATAGCCAATTATCAAGATTCCCTTCAGAGGCAAGTGTAACCTTTCACTCGCATAGAGAGTATCAAAGAATGTAACGACTTTTTCAAAATCCTTACTTCTCCTATAAATCCTGCGAATACCAATTACGAGATATTCAACATTATCCATCATGCACGCTTGGAAGAGGTCCTTTAGGAATTGATAGTTTGTGACTCCTCGGCCTGCCTCTATCTCTATAACCGATTTAAATTCGGTGTGATATGCGTCAGCCTCAAACGATTTCTCAAGTATTCCGTTTAACCCGTAGAGTACAGGCACTCTTATTTTATCATCTACTTTCTTCCCTTTTTCAACTCTGAAGCCAAGTTTTTCCAGATAAGGTCGTATTACCGCAAGAACATTGTCACTTGGTAGCTTGTGAGTTTCAGAGTCGATTTTTCCTTCAATTCTCTGGAAACTTGTAATGACTTGCTTCAGTGATTCAGGTGAGTCGATATTCTTAGGGAAAAATTGCCATTGAATCAAATTTCTTTTTACCTCCTACACCTATTATTTCCATACGTTAGTATCTCCAAATAACATTTTCATGGCGTGAATGCTAAAGATCGGATTCATGGGGGGGATGTGAACCCCTCTCATTATATCTATATGTTCATATCCTACGGGTTGATTCCACTCTTTCTATTTTCACAGGGGCACACACATACCCATCACCTAGTCCCCCACACATCTACCTCTGGAACCCAGACCTCGCCGTATGGCAATGAAACCTCCACACAGAGACACTGTACTGGCACCCTTGCGCGAACAGGGGATTTCTGGGCTGAATGCTGTCCCGACGCGCGAGAATTATCAATACGGACGAAAATGCTAGGATGCGGTCTTTTTCCCGAAACCAACGACCAGATCAACGAGTTGTTTTTGATCGACTTCGGCCCGGCTCCGCCATCCAATGAAAAGTGTGCCCCGGTCGTCCTCCCCCAGGTAACCCTGGCGGATGTAGCGGTCAGTGTTCATTTTAACCCTCCAACCCGGAAGCTTCTCAGACAAGATTTTCTCGACCTCGGTCCTCGGAGACTTGCCTTGTTTAGAGATTAAATAAGCAATCGTGACAGCAAGGCCGGCAATATCGTCAATCCGCCAACCTATACTTTTGGATGTCTTCTGATCGACTGACCCCCTCATAGTGATATAGAAACGAGCGTCCGCAAGTTGTTTAGAGTCTGGCTCCACAATATCGGGATCTTCCAGAGCTCTCGTAACCTTCAAGTCAAGGGATTTCAACTGTTCGTCCAAGACGTCGATGACTTGGAGCCACTCCGTTCCAAGCCCCTGCCTAAGCTCCCATCCCCGTACACCTGGGAGCCTGTGGTGTGTGAAGAACAATAGGTGGACAGCGTCCTTTACCTTCCTGGAATACGCTCTACCCGCCTTACTCACTCTTTCCGCCATTTCTCCCAATCCTTGTAGTCAACCATTACCGGAAGCGAGGTCTTTCCCTCCTCAGGACCCGGGTTTACCTCATCAAGGGGCTTCACCATTATATCGTCTCCGAATCTGTCCATGCGTATCACCACGTACCCGTAGGTCACCAGAAACGCTGTGAGATAGGCGCGCTTCACTGTTTCCTCGTAAGTCTCTGACCCTATCCAATCCCAATATGGCATCCAACCTCCCTTCTGAATCCTCCCTTTCATCTGTATCCAGAACGTTTCAAGAGTCTCCGTGAATCCCTCCACCGGGAAATACCCCAACTCCCTTACGTCCACCATCGAGGCTGTGCTGGCATCAACTTCGCACAAGTTGAAGTTGTTCCAACGCTCGGCCATTGGGAGGAGCTCCCCCCAATATCCGAGTGACCCTGCTAAAGTCTTGGCAGAGATCTGCTTTAGCTCCACGATGGGGTGCCAAGACTTAAGAAAAGCCTTGGCAATGGCTCCTACGTCCATTTTCATTAGCTGCTGGCTTAGCATGAAGGGGTCCTTGTATAGTGTCGTGGACTGATAGTGGATCCACTCATGCTGTCTCTCTAAAACCAATGAGAGCTCCTTAATCGCCTCAGCATCAAGGCAAAAGTCCTCAAGTGATGAGACCTCAGGGTAATAGTTTTTGATGACTGAGAGGACGTACTCAACATCGATGTCGAAGGGATCGATGATTCCATCCGACACCCCCCGACAGAGATCGATAACACCTTTGAGCTGGACCTTAGATTCCTTAGTCACCAAGTTATTCAACAACCTGGACCGTTGACCGTCCCTCGGTCTTGTGAATCAAGATAATGTGGTTATCCTTTCCTTGGAATGTGATCTGGCTCGGAGTGATAGCCAAATACTGGTCATCAGATCCCTTCATGGTCTTGACGATGAACTCGGAAACTACCTCCTTATTCTTGGGATCCATGTGGAGATCAAATTCGTCTACAGCCCTAAACGGGGATCTAATATTCTGCTGCAAGGAAAGTAAGAACGCCATTACTGAAGTGCTTCGCTCCCCACCGCTGTGAGTAAAAGGGTCAAGCCTGCTAGGGACTGCGCCTTTGAAACCAACCCAGATCTCTAGACCTGCCTCCTCGATGTCAGTGGCGTCTATGAGGCGTACCTCACCCTTTGCTTGGAGCATCGAAAGGAGGCTCAAATATTTACCATTGACCTCGACTAAAAGTTCCTGCATCACGCCTCGCCATCGCTTTGTTCTCTGCTCAATCTCCTCCATAACGTTATGGCGACTCAACCTGACTTGATCCACCCGTTCTTGGAGCTCGTTGAAAGTTCTAGAGTAGGAAACGTACATCTCCTCGGCGTTATCCGTGACGTCGGCCATCCCCATCAAGATACCGCTCACCTTCCGAATCTCCCCGAGAATCTCCTCAGAACTCCGACCGGTCTCTACCCTCGCTCCTTTGATGATTGCCTTGACTTCGGCATCATTGAGATCCCTTATAAGCCGATCCATCTCTGCCCTGAGAGAGTCGATCCTTTGACTAAGCCGCCCCCTCCTATCCCTGAGAAGAGCCATCCGAATCCTGGCTTCAATATATTTGTCGTTGGTCTCATCAATCTGGATTCTCGTCCGCTCCATTTCCTGAACAACAGCCAAAGCCCCCGTCTTTGCCTCTTCTAGCCTTGTACCCAACGAATCAACTGAGGAGCTTATCTTGGTTCTCTGGTCCTCGATCTCAGAGTTCCAAATCTTGTAAGCTTCACTTTGGCTCTCCTCAATCTCAGCAAGAATGTTGAAATAATCATCGAGGGTTGTAGGACCCGCTTTTAGACTATTCCTGAGATTCTCGGTCCCCATTTTGAACCTCTTACGGTTCTCGCTGGACGATTCGAGAAGTCCTCCGAGCTGAGACAGCTGTCCTTTAGAGTTGTTAATAGTATACTCGCAGATGCCGACGGTCCTTTCGAACTTTACCCGTTTCTCTATGAGCATTATCCATGATGTTTTATAATTTTCGAGCTCCTTGTTGGAATCTAGGATTAGGTTCCCGTTCCTTTCCATCTCAGCTTCGGCCTCATGGAGGTCGTTGTCAGCCCGGGTTATATCCTGCTCAACGCGGCTCTGCTCTTTCTCGAGGGCTATAACCCGGCTCCATGCAATCTCCTTCTGGAGGAAAACATTTCGGGTCTGGTGCTGTTTCTTCACTTGGAGCCTATCATTCTGTTCTCTCCAGTAGTTTAGGGTCTCCCTCGCCCGATCCAGTAGGTTGATGAGGCTCGACTCCTCACTAAGGATTCCCCCAAGCTTTGTTTTTGCCTCCACGACATCGGATCTATAGCTCTCAAATCCTACAGCCGATTCCAAGATTTTAAGCTTCTCGCGAGGGGGGAGGGCTGCGAACTGGGTGGGCATATTCTGGTGCATCACAATGAGCATGTTACTGGGATCAAAGCCCAGGTCATTGAGGATATTCATGACCTCATACTTTTGGGCCCCCTTCTGGTTTATCTCGAACCAGTATTTGCCGTCCCTGCGGAGGTTCCGAGTTAACCTGATGACGTTGCTGTCAAATCTCGGGATAGGCCTTTGGCCATCATTGGCTGTGTTGTCAAGAAGGAGGCTTACTCTTGCCCTGTCCTCTCCCCAGCGGATGAGGTCACTAAGCTTCTTGGATCGTTCTGTATAGGTGTCCCCGAGGGCGATGCATATTCCCGTGAGGAAGCTGGATTTTCCGGATCCGTTGGGTCCGCAGACTACATTCACACCGTCTCGGACGGGGACTCGGGCGTACTCGTAGGACATAAAGTTCTCTAGAATGACCTCGCGAATCAGCATTAGTTTTCCCCGAACTTGTAGTCTCAATGCTCAGCTCATTTTTAAACCCTATCCCTAAAATATCCCAAAAAAAATAGGGACCTAAAAACAAGGACATGGTGAACTCATAAAAAAAACATTCCAGATAATCGATAAAAACACAAAGTAGACAAGAATACTGAAAACCAAGAGATAATTCAGAGAAATCATAGGAATTGGAGACTTCTCTATGGCTGAAAAGCCGTGGTCTCATCTACTCTAGAACATCCATGTCCGTGGTAAACTACCGTTTTTCGTATTAGATATTGGTGTACCAGTTCATGCATGATCAACCGGTAAAAACAGAGTTGATCTTCCTCGTAACTTAAATGCACGAGAATATGGCTATGTATATTTTTTTTTGTTCCCAGAATGAGGTACTAAGATAAAGTTATGATTTTCAAAATATCTGACTAAGGAAATAATCAATAGGCAAATTTGTTATAGACCGTCATTGAAGATAAAATGTCACTGGTTGGATCAACATAACTGTTACAAAGTGGATAAATATTTAGGCGTAACTAACTCAGAGGTCAAAAAAATGCTCTGATCTATATAATAAACTCGATTGAAAAATAATTTGTTTAACTGAGTTACTAGGTCGCCGCGTTCAAGGTTTAGAACAGAAGAATGGTGGGCCGGGCAGGGATCGAACCTGCGACCACCGCCACGTCAAGGCGGTGTCATACCACTAGACCACCGGCCCCTCCGCCAACACAATACCCACCCACCACACAGATAAATATGCTCCCCTAGGAATATAGTAAATGTACATGGCTCCAAAGATTTTTTAAGAACTCGCCATTTCACCATATGATGTCTGCCGCCGTAGCTCAGCCTGGGAGAGCGCCCGGCTGAAGACCGGGGTGCCGAGTGTTCAAATCACTCCGGCGGCACCAAATAACTCTAAAACCACAAACCGAAATTTTGTAGCGAACTACCCAAACAAAGGAATCCTCAAGCCTTACGAAAAGTCCGGAAAACCTTTATGACCCTAAAAAAACTGATAACACCTGTAACAGGCCCGCTTAATCAGATTTCCAAAAGTGAAATCCACCATTTTGGTTTTTTTCATTTATTTTATTATGCCTATTTTCGATTAGGAAAAAAGAGATTGAATATTCCCAAGTTAACCAGGACAGTTTTATCTCTCAATACTCCTTTTTCGATTTTAACTTTAGATTGGACCTAGCTCCAGCTCTTTACGGGAGGAAATATGAAAGTTGTTTGAAATGATTTACATCATTTAAGGTATTTTTACCTGTTCTTTTTTATGGAGATAGGTTTTTGTAGATTGCCCGTAAAACCTTTTATCTTGACCGTTTGTTAGAATTGGTGGCGGGCTGGTAGTTCAGTGGTATGAATGCCTGGCTTGCATCCAGGAGGTCGGGGGTTCAAATCCCCCCCAGTCCACCAGATTTTCATACTAAATTTATTCGTTTATTGGGTATCGCGCGTCCAAATAGTTTGATCTATTCGAAGCCAAGGAACCAATTATGTGGAAATATATCCAAAAACATCCTTTCTCTTGATTGTAATTCGCATGGACAATCTAGTTTTTGTTTTTCTTGTATGATAAATATCGCCTTTAACCTTTACTGAGGATGAACTCTATATTTTCATCGTCTGTATTGATTTCAAGTATTTTGTGTCCAAGGCGTACTATTAGTCTTTTGATGTCTTGTTCGGCCGCAGGGTCATCAGCTGTCACCTTCAGGGTCTGGCCTGATTCCATGCTGTCTAGCTCGAGGCGGACTCTGAATACAGGTTCTGGGCAGTAAAGTCCTGTACAGTCTAGGATTCTGTCGTATTCGGTGGCCATGTTTGTTTCATCTCTCCGTTTGGAGCGGTAGAATATATGGTCTTCCATGTGAGTTTTTTTATTGTAATGGGGGAGCTGGATGATTTCTTCATGTCTAAGGTGGATATTCCTTTAATCCGGCATGGTAAGAGGCAGAGGATTGAGACTTTGATCAACGAGGAGGCATTGTTGCTGGCCAAGTATCTGAGAGATGAGAGGAAAGAATGGACTCCTCGAATCGCAGCCTTGTGCGGATACATGGAACTGCCTAGATTATATAATGAATTAACTCCTTTAAACACAGAGAAAACATGACCTTCCAGCCTGGGCAGATAATCGCCTATATTGAAATGTGTGCCCTAGAGAAGGCCAGCCTGCAGCGGGGCATGAACTACAAGCTCCACGGACAGCAGAGCATCATCCTGATGAGCCTAAGACCGAACGCCCCATACGCTGATCGAGTTGAAGAGAAAGGCCGCATACTCATCTACGAGGGGCACAACGAGGCGAAGAGAAAGGGTGGAACAGATCCAACGAAGACTAATCAGCCCATGTATCTGCCAAGCGGGAGGCCTACTCAGAACGGAAAATTCTACCATGCCGCGAAAAGATACAGGGAGGGTGAGGCTGAGCCAGAACTGGTCAAGGTCTATGAAAAACTTCGCAGGGGGATTTGGGTCTACAATGGACTGTTTAGGCTAGTTGATGCGTGGAGGGAATCCTCGGATGATAGAAATGTGTTCAAGTTCAGGCTTGAACTCCTAGTTGACCCAGCAGAGCATAGTCGAAAACTCGACTTGGAGCATAATCGGATGGTCCCTTCGTGGGTGAAGCTGGAAGTCTGGAAACGTGACAAGGCCAAGTGCGTTCAATGCGGGAGCGATGAGAATCTTCACTTTGACCACATTATCCCCTACTCACGCGGTGGATCGTCACTCGTACCGGAGAATATTCAGATACTCTGCGCGAGGCATAATCTTGAAAAACGGGATCGAATAGTCTAGGTCGCACGCTTCAGAGTTCTTGAAAAGTGTGTGTGGGGGGGTTAACTTTTAACTCCCCAGCAATTGTTAGAGTGCAAATATGTTTTTTTTCTTATTTTATCCCATTCAGATTTTAGAAGAATCTTCCTGAGGTTATTCCACCAAGATATTTTAGGGACTAGGATGAGCTGGGGAGTTATAAAACGACGCGCGCCATATCTAAAGATTAATTAGATAATGGGGAGTACTTCCGTGGATTAATATGCGTTCGCGAAAAGTCCAGAGCAAGATTTCCACAATACTATGGTCTTGGATTGGCGCTTTTGTTGGAGTTGCTATTATTTCATTTATTCACTATAACTTGATCTCCGAAACCGATCTAGTTATGGTAATAGGCTCTTTTGGCGCGTCAGCTGTTTTGGTCTACGGTGCGATAAATAGTCCGTTAGCTCAACCAAGGAATCTCATTGGAGGACATGTCTTTTCAGCATTGATAGGGGTAACCTGCTACAAACTTTTTTCTTCTGACCTCTGGTTTGCATCAGCGATTTCTGTTGCCACTGCTATTGCAGTAATGCAGCTGACAGACACTGTTCATCCTCCAGGGGGAGCGACTGCCTTGATCGCAATCATAGGTAGCGCCAAGATACATAATCTAAGTTATTTTTACGCTGTTTTACCTGTTGGAATCGGGGCTTTAATCATGTTGGTTGTAGCTTTGTTTATTAATAAGCTAGCTAAACGAGATTATCCTATATCGTGGATTTAACGAAAGAACTTGCGCAATATTTCTATGCAACACTAAGGAACTAAATAATATCGTCTACGAGTTGGAGTCGTAGCTAAATCAATAAAGTAACTGCTTTTCTCTTAGGGTCTTAACGAGGAGGCCTACAAGTGCCAGCAATCCAACTAGGATGTTTGGAAGTAGCATCCTTCTCATTGCAAAGCCAAAACTCTCGATGAAAGCCATTATCATCAGACCGAAATATGGTGAATAGACAAAAAAACTTTTCCAGTGATTTAGACTGTAAAAAAGCGATTTAGGCCGTAGGGGGCATCAGATGGAATTCTAACTTTACTGAAAGGGTTCAACATGAATTGGGTTAAAGATCCGAATTGAATCCGTCCACACAATTCGAATTTGGACTTTAGTAGAAAAGAGACGTAAATCAAGGGCGTTATACTAGTTTAGTTAATAAATAGGCTGCACCAAAAATTGAAGATGTCTATTGGATTATCTTAGATAACCTAAAACCTATGATTGAAATTAATAGAACTACTACAAAATAAGGCGATAGAGCTCTCTAAAGATGTATCATTAATTTTCCTTGGAAGGTAAATCCTGAATAATGCTTCCGTTATTATTCAACTGTATTTATGAATTTCCTAATTGAGAATGAACTGTGAGATAATTAGGCTAATTATAGTTTTTATTGAAGATTGACTGTGTTATTTCTAATATTTATGATTCCTGTGAGATGAAGAGTAAGCTCATTTTATTTGCGTGCTCATCCATGTTCTGCATTTGTTTATTAATTTGGGCTTAATGCTGTTTTCCGAATGCCAGGATCGCACTTGTTTTTCGTTATAGAACTAAAGGAGACATGCAAGCTGAGAACTATGACCCCTGCGCTTGAGAGCCTCAAGTAACCTGGCCGGCTTCCACCAGATGGATAGCAGTACGATAGGAGATATCATACCAACTCGGAACTGATGTCGAGTTAAGCTACGGTCAGCTACTTGAGTGAATCCTACTCACTACGTACAATAAATGTCTATCATAGCAAGGCGGAGGACATTTAATATCAGTTGCAAAGCTTACTCTGCAAAATCGATCATACAGGGGCCCTGAACCACTGGTCCAAAGTTGTCCTCTCCGTCGCTCTTGAGAAACCCTTATCCATTCTCTCTAAAGCTTTAGCCAACCGTGATCGATCAAAGTCCCTTTCCCCACACAGGAAGCCTATGATTCCATCGTGGTCCGAGGGACGCCAAACAAGGCTGTAATCCTTTTCGGTTGCAGGATCCGCAAAGAGCTCTCGGATCTCATCTAACGGGTGTGGAAACTCTGGGTTCTTCATGAATGGTATCGCATTCTCTATGCTTCCGTGTTTCTTGATGAGCTTTAGGGCAGTCTTTGGCCCGATTCCCTTGATCCCCTTGGGATTATAATCGGTCCCTACAAGGATGCCGATGTCGATGAGCTGCTCCCGGGTTAACTCCAGCTCCCTAAGGAACTTTCCAAGCTCAATGATCTCGGGCTCCACCTTTACGTACACGTTCTTCCGAGGGAGTTTCCTTCTCCCTGTTATATTCAGGTTCCTCACTAGAACAGGCGCACCAAAAAGGAGAGAATCGAAGTCTTGGCTCCCGGAAGCCCATACATCTCCCTTCGTTGCCATGAAAGCTGATTGGGCCTCCCCCTCTTCAGGGGCCTGGACCCAAGGCACGCCCATCAATGTGAGGAGTCTCTTCGCATCTCCGATAATATCTACATTGACTTTTGCTGTTGCTTGTGCAAACCGTCTGGCGTCCTCCACACGCCCCTCCTTTACTGCAGAGTCGTATTTTATCTGAGCTTTCCTGCGGGTCTGGCGCCTTTCACGAATGACCTGGGCCTTGAAACTGTGGGGCCTTCCATCAAATACATATACAAGCTTGATCCCGGCCTCGATTAGGCGAGAGTTCCTGTATATGAGCCCGCTCAAATGGCTTGTGACCCTCCCTTTCCTGTCCCGGAGGGGATCTCCCTGCCTACTTCGGATGCTCGAAAGAAATTGATACAGTATATTATGGCCGTCGATTGCGATCCGGCGTCCGGCTAAGTCTGCGACAGTGACTCTGCGTGCCTCAACGAGACTCCCGAGCTTGACCCCCAAGGCTCAGCGCCTTACTAGCTCGACCCTACGTTTGTCCCCGGACATTCGATATACTGCGATGATCCCATGGAGCTCCATTGTCATCAGTGTATCATCGAAGTATTTCAAGCCTGGGTCCCCGTGAATCTTCTTCACCCTCTTGTAGAGAGCGTCTGTAGTAAGGCTCCCGCTTTTGTCTAACGCCTCGAAGATAGTAGTGGGGATAAGTCTGTCATTCATTTGAATCACCTAGACAATGGTCATGGGCGGCTTCTCCCGCTCCTTGAACATCTTATCGGTCTGCTGGTACCACTTCTCCATCTCTGGCGTAATCGAAGGGACGGTTGCTGCCAAGGCGTCCTCAAAATCCGCGAAGGTCACCTTTTCGGTATCCCTATCCCTACGGAGACTGTTCATCCCGGCCTCCCGGGTCACTGACTCTATATCGGCACCTGAATACCCGTCCATCTTTCTCACAAGATCCTCAAGGTTCACCTCCTTGTCCAGAGGCATATTCTCTGTCTTAACCTGGAGTATCCTTAGCCTCGCTGCGTTATCTGGTGCTGGAACGTAGACCCTCCGATCAAACCTCCCCGGTCTCAAAACTGCTGGGTCGATGATATCAGGGCGATTTGTTGCAGCGATGACTAGTACGTTCTGGAGCATTAGGAGACCATCGATCTCTGTGAGAAGCTGGCTAATTACTCTCTCTGCAACCCTGGTATCGCCTTGTGATCCCCTCGCAGGAACCAAGCTGTCAAACTCGTCGAAGAATATGATGCTAGGGGCGGCCATCCTAGCCTTCCTAAAGATTTCTCGGATAGCCTTCTCCGACTCCCCTACCCACTTACTAAAGATCTCAGGTCCCCGGATGGAAATAAAGTTGGCCTGGGTTTCTGTTGCCACAGCCCTCGCGAGCAGTGTTTTTCCGCAGCCTGGGGGGCCATGGAGGAGAATCCCTTTGGGTGGGGTTATGCCTAAGCGTTTAAACATTTCCGGATTCTTGAGAGGCCACTCTACCGCCTCTATGAGGTTCTGCTTAACGTGCTCAAGGCCTCCTACTTCGTCCCAGTGGACGTTTGGGGACTCTATGTAGACCTCTCTCATTGCAGTGGGAGTAACCTCCCTGAAAGCCTCTAAGATGTCTGTATTAGTGACCTCCATTTCATCGAGAACCTCGTGGGGTATCCTCTTCTCCTCCAGGTCGATCTGGGGGAGATATCTTCGGAGTGACTTCATTGCCGATTCTCGGCTCAACGCCTCGAGATCCGCTCCAGTGTAACCGTGAGTTATATCCGAGATCTGTTGGACGTTAACGTCATCATTGAGGGGCATTCCACGGGTGTGGATTTGAATGATCTCGTGGCGCCCTTCCCTGTCGGGTATTCCGATTTCGATCTCCCTGTCAAATCTTCCCGGCCTCCTAAGGGCTGGATCAATTGCGTCGGGTCTGTTGGTGGCCCCGATGACTATAACGTGACCTCGTCCTTTGAGGCCATCCATGGAAGCAAGAAGCTGGGCGACAACTCGCCGCTCAACCTCGCCCGTAACCTCTCCTCGCTTCGGGGCAATAGCATCTATCTCATCGACGAACAGGATACTGGGGGCGTTCTTCTCGGCATCATCAAACATCTTCCGCATCCTGGCCTCGGACTCGCCGTAGAACTTACTCATGATCTCAGGGCCGTTAATTGCGTAAAAGTTTGCCTCAGACTCGCTGGCTACAGCCCTTACGAGGAGAGTTTTGCCACAGCCCGGAGGCCCGTGAAGAAGAACCCCCTTCGGGGGATCGATGCCGAGGCGTTGGAATATCTCAGGGTGGCGTAAAGGCAGCTCAACCATCTCCCGGATCCTCCTGATCTCCTCTGCTAAGCCTCCGATATCCTCGTATGTGGTCCTACTCGGGATCTCTAACTCGGGTACAGGCTCACTGAGAATTGTGATCTCGGTTGTTGGTGAAATCTTTACTATACCGCTAGGCCTTGTGTTTACCACGAGAAATGGTACGGAGTGCCCCAGCATCATTATAAGGAGAGTGTCTCCCCTGGCAGCGGGCCTGTCGATTAGGCGATCCTTCACAAACCTGATAAAGTCGCTATCGACACTGATCCTTATATCAATGGGGGCCAGCTTGATTGAAACTGCGTAATCAGCGTCCGCCTTCTCTACCGAGACGAACTCGTTAATGGCTGCCCCACTGTTCTTCCGGATAAAACCATCGATCCTGAGTAGGCTAAGACCCTGATCCTCCGGGTATGCGGGCCAGGCCTTTGCAGCTGTCTCCTTCTTTCCTGTGATCTTGATTACGTCCCCCACTGTAACGCCCAAGATCTTCATTGTCTCAGAGTCTATCCTAGCGATGCTTCTTCCGACGTCCCTCTGCTGCTTTGCCTCAGCTACTTTAAGTTGTAAAGCGCCCAAAATTGAACCACCTAAAACATAATCTAAAGGAATGATGATTTTGGGTTTTATAAACCTTAGTTTGTGGCGGCATCCTCAATTAAGAGAAAAAATTAAACTAAACCACAACTTTCCGCTAGTTTTCTGGCCGATTTCCGAGTCAATTTAGTTTCATTCAGAATAGTATATCGTTTTGGTCTGATAGTTCCAGCTTTGACGATAGCCTTTACAAGGGTCTCCCCGTCTATTCCCAGTTCTTCTGCACTTGTCGGCGCCCCTAGAGTAGTCAAATTCCCCCTAATCTTTTCCCATTCAAGACCGTGGAGTTTTGCCATCATTATCGTCCCTATACCACATTGCTCACCATGAAGGGCCGCTCCTGGCGCTATCATATCTAAGGCGTGGCTTATTAGATGAGCCGAACCGCTACAGGGTCTACTGCTCCCAGCAATACTCATGGAGACGCCGCAGCTCACCAGAGCCTCCAACAGTGTCCGGTAACCGTCTTCAGTCCGGTCCCGAATCTTCTCCACATTTCTCATGATGATATCTGAACCTAACAGAGCTAGGTTACCAGCATATTCACCATAATAGTCGTTTTTCTTTTCATGGGCAAGCCTCCAGTCTCGGACCGAAACAGCCTTGGAGATAACATCGCCGCAGCCACTTGCGGTGAATCTATAGGGAGACTCGGAGATGATCTGGGAGTCCGCGAACACGGCGATAGGGGGGTTAGCCTTCAGCGAATAAGGTTGACCCAACCCTTTGACAGAGGCCAAGTTGCTCGCGATGCCATCGTGGGACGCAGTTGTGGGTACGCTTATGAAAAAAGCATTGCTCTCTCCCGCGCTGAGCTTCGCGACGTCAATGGTCCGTCCTCCTCCTACCCCAATGATCGTGTCCGCTTTGATTGATTCAGCTTTCTCGATTATTCGCTCTACCGTCTCAAGATCTGCTTCAGTACAAAGCTCCAATTCCGGATTTAGACCACGATCTCTTAGGTAACCCTTGGCCCGAGAACCAGCGATCCCTAAGGTGACTCTCCCCGTGACTATGAGGGGCCTCTCAAGTCCCAACTCAAGGAAGACCTTGCTTAAGGACTTGAGGACACCCCACCCCACGAGAACTACGCGGGGAAGGTCAATGCGGTGGACGCTGTTCAATACAATATCAGCTTCCTAAATTATGTTTGGCCCATAGCAATAAGGGTTTTTTTAAGCTAGTAAATAAACCGAAAAACGAATATAAGGAAAGATAGAAAGAGGGACTTAAAGAAACGTTTTTAAAGTAGACCTTGAAAAATAACTTGGTTTTCCTTCTAAGGATTACTCTCGTTTACTTTAGGACTGAGGTAAACAAAAATGAAAAATCGCTTAGGTGAATATAAAGGAACGACAACAGTTGCTGCCGTCTGCAAAGACGGAGTCATCCTCGGAACCGACACAAGAGCTACCATGGGTAACTATGTTGCTAGCAAAAACGCAAAAAAGGTCTATCAGATCACCGAAACCCTTGCAATGACCATTGCAGGTGGAGTCGCTGTGGCCCAGCGTATAGTAGAGACCTTAAAGATCAATGCAAGGCTCTTCCAGTTCCGGAGAGGCAGATCTATGCCCGTCGCATCGGCGGCAAGGTTGGTCTCAAACATTCTCTTTTCAAGTCGCTCGGCTGGGATGGTTTTGCCTCTACAAGCTCTGATTGGGGGATTTGACCACTCTGGACCTCATGTATTCAGCCTAGATCCCTTTGGGAGCCTACTAGAGGAGAATGTCGTCTCCACTGGCTCAGGTTCTCCTTTTGCCTATGGAGTCCTCGAAGATCGATATAAGGAAGGGAGTACCGTGATTGAGATGCTTCCCATAGTCGTCAGCGCTATTGACTCCGCCATGAAGAGGGATACTGCAAGCGGCGACAGCTTTGATATCGCCGTCGTGAACCAAGACGGGTTCAGAGAGCTTACCCAAGAGGAAAAATTAGTGCTCCTCAATTTATGAAGTAGATCCTAATGAACACCAGCCAGAATCTTTCATACGAAGAGATTAGGAACACGATACTCACCAATATACCCCGCGAGATAGGGATAACTAGGATAGAATTCGAGGGCCCCCGACTAGCACTCTATGCTCAGAAGCCCGAAGTCCTAGTTGAGCAGAGCCATATCGTCGCGGACATCGCAGGGAGGATCAAGAAGCGCATCGTAGTCCGATCTGATCCCTCTGTGAGGGTGGATGAACTCGAGGCTGAGAAGATCGTCAAAGGTATCCTCAAAGAGGCTGGCTTAGTTCAAAGTTATTTTGATCCTACTCTTGGCGAGGTTATTCTGGAAGTCGAGAAACCTGGGATTGCAATCGGAAAAGATGGGGCAAATCTCCTCGAGATCGTCAAGCAGACCCGCTGGAACCCTAACGTGGTTCGTAGTCCCCCTATTCATAGTCTCACCATTAAGCAGATCCGGGGATTCCTTTACTCTAAAAACAAAGAGAGGGAGAAATTCCTCCGGGAGGCCGGTGAGTCCATATTCCGGCCTATTTATAATAGGACCAGCGACGTCAGGGTTAGCTTCCTTGGATGTACCCGTCACGTGGGAAGGTCTGCGGTTCTCGTGAGAAGTAAAGAGAGCGCCATCCTCATGGATTGTGGAATCAATCCCGGCACTAATAGGACCGTAGATGCATATCCCCGTTTCGATACGGGGGAATTCGATTTGAGTAGACTTGATGCCGTCGTGATCACCCATGCTCACTTGGATCACTGTGGGTTTCTACCCTATCTCTACAAATACGGTTATGATGGCCCCGTCTATTGCTCTGCTCCTACGGCGAGCCTTATGACAATGCTTCAAAAAGACTATCTAGACGTGATGAACAAGGAGGGACGGCTCCCGCCCTATGGAGCGGAGGACATCTACAAAGCCATAATTCACACCATTCCCCTCAACTGGGGTGAGGTTACAGACATCGCGCCCGACGTCCGTCTCACGCTGCATAATGCCGGGCACATCTTGGGTTCCTCCATGGCTCACCTCCATATCGGAAAGGGGCTCCATAACATTGTTTACACGGGGGACTTCAAATTTGGATATACTACATTACTAGAGTCGGCTACCTCGAATTTCCCGAGGGTTGAGACCCTCATCATGGAGAGCACATATGGGGCCCCGGACAACATCACGCCGCCACGCTCAGAGACCGACGCAGAGTTCGTTGAGTACACCAATCATATTCTGAAGAAGGGGAAGTTGATCATCCCCGTACCTGCAGTAGGAAGGGCCCAGGAGATTCTAATGGTCATCAACAAGTACATGGCGGACGGTAGTCTCACTGAGGTTCCTGTGTATATTGAAGGGATGATCTCTGAGGCTACAGGGATTCATACTGCCTACCCAGATTATCTATCCTCTGAGCTGAAGGATCAGATCCTACGGGAAGGGGTGAACCCTTTCGAATCAAACAACTTCACTGCGGTGAAAGATCATAACAGGAGGGACGAGATCGTCGAGGGGGGGCCATGCATTATAATGGCCACCGCGGGAATGATGGAAGGGGGCCCCGTAATGGAGTACTTTAAACGACTTGCCCCTGATCCGGAAAATGGGCTTCTATTCGTAAGCTACCAGGTGGCTGGCACTAAGGGGAACCGGATCCAAGGAGGAATGCGGAGTATCCAGGTTTATAACAGGGACGGTAAAATGTCAATCACTAACATCGGGCTCACCACCCATACTATTTCTGGTTTTTCGGGACACAGTGACCGGAATCAACTCGTTAATTTTGTGAGGAAAATGAGGCCTACACCTAGAAGGGTCTTTATGGTTCACGGCGAGGAGTCAAAGTGCCAAAATATGGCTAGAACCGTCTCAAGGTTCAGGGGAGTTAGGGCTCACTCGCCTAATCTACTCGAAACCTTCCGTCTAGCCTAGAACTTTTATGCCCGCCAGATCTTAACGGTCTTGGGTGTTAGTAGGACTCTTTCTTCGCCAAGGCGAGCGATGTCACCGCTAATACTAGAGGCGTACTCGTTGAGTTCATTTATTGCTCTCTTAACGTCCTCGATGTTGTTCTTAGCTAGGGGGGAAAGATTGGTGATAACGATATTTCCGGCCCTCACCTCAGACTTAATAATGTCAACGTCCTCATACGATTTCAACGGTATAGCCTTGACATATATTTCGCTAAGGGCCTCCGCTCTTCCATCGGTTCTGCCTATTATCTTCTCAATGACGCCTCTCATGTTAGTTCCATCCCGTTGTATCCCTCAGAGGATTATACCAAGGGCTACTATAGTTTTAGTCCCCACAATTGCTTATTAGGCTTTTCAATGAGCTGATAATAGTGGCTGAAGAAAAAACACCAAAGTTGCTGAAGCGAAAAGTTCTGGGAAGGAGGGATGTGAGGAGTCTAAAGGGGGAAGCGGGGATCCTCCTCGGGCCTATAGACACCAACGCAGTGAGCCAGGCCACTTTAGAGGATAACTCTAAGCTATACTTTTTCAAAAAAGAGGCGATCTTGGCTAAAAAGAAAAACATACTCTTTCCTACCCTTATCAACCCTGTGCTCGAAGGCCTTCCCTCAGCCCTTGTCGATATGGGGGCAATACCATATGTCTGCAATGGAGCCGATGTGATGGCCCCAGGAATAATGGGTATCGAGGGTGAATTCAAGAAGGGCGGGCTTCTTGTGATAAGGGATGTAAATCACAAGAAGGCTCTAGGTGTGGGCTCAGCTATTTTTACTTCTGAAGAAATGAGGAGGCTTAAGAAAGGGAAGGTGATTTTGAATCTCCATTATGTCGGGGATAAGATCTGGGCTTCGATAAGCTAAACTTCACTAGTTTTTGATGAATCAGGGAATGTATAATATCGCTAGGAACAAAGCTAATATCACAAAAATCAATGAAAATGAGATCATCGAGATATAGAATATTTTCCAGTAGAGCCCAAATTTTTCAACACCCTTCCTATAATTCTTGATATTTTCGTTGATGATTTTCCAGAATTTTTCAGATATTTTTTCTTTCATCGCTTAAGTTACCTGATTCTCTTTAGCTCTGTAATAACTAATCTTAACATTTTCTTTCGATACAAGGATAACCTCTGAGGTACACGAAATGATTCGAATGCTAAATTGCCCCGGTTTCCGCATAAAATTTATCTAATGTCAGATGATCCATTTGAAGAGCCGGTGAACCAAATGGGTATGTTAGACGATATTACGATCCTAGATTTCAGCCACGTCTATTTCGGCCCATACACCACGCTTATACTAGCCGATATGGGAGCGAACGTTCTCAAGATTGAGCCTCCATGGGGCGAGATTGCGAGGCTTTACCCGCCCCTCTTTGGTGGGATAAGCAGCGTGTTTCTTTACTTCAACAGGAACAAGAAAGGAATGACCCTCAACCTCAAAGATCCCAAGGCGAAGGAGATCGCCCTAGAGCTCGCCGAGAGGTGTGACGTCGTAGTAGAGAACTTTAAGAGGGGGACCATGAACAAACTCGGGTTGGGATACGAGGAAATAAAGAAAGTAAAGCCGGACATAATCTATGCCTCTCTCAGTGGGTTCGGCCTCGATGGCCCATATAGCAATAGGACGAGTTTCGCCCCTATTGCCTCTTCTATGTCCGGCTGGTATCGCCTTAACGGGGATCTCAATGACCCCGAAGGGCCCCCTGCCCGATCTGCGGAGTGGCACGGAGATCTAGACCCGGCCCTCTTCGGGACCATAGCGATCCTTGGGGCCATCCGCCACCATGACAAGACAGGTGAGGGACAGGTCATAGACGTCTCCCAGCTGGACAGCATGATAGCTCAGACAGGTGTTTCTGTTACCAGATACACGATGAGTGGTGAGTTTCCCTGGCAGGCCAGCAAAAAGTATATGGGGCTTAGTACGTTCGGGATGTTCCAAGCTATTGATGGATATGTCTACATAGCCGCTGACCCATACATGGTCCCCCGACTCGCCAAAGGTATGGACGTAGAAAAGCTGGAGAAAACCGAGGAGCTCATTAAGTGGTGCTCCGCCCGGAACGTGATGGAAATCGTAGAGACTCTTGCAGCAGAGTCTATTCCCGTCGCTCCCGTATATAGGATCGACCAGATGCTTGAGGATCCTCACGTAAAGGCAAGAGGGATCATCACTGAGATAGAGCATCCAACTGCGGGAAAAGTGAGGAGTCCTGGGTTCCCGGTGAAGCTTAGTAAAAGTCCAGCCACCGTTCGGATGCCTGCACCCCAACTGGGGGAGCACAACGAAGAGGTTCTCACGGAGCTCCTCGGCTACACAAAGGGCCAGATAACGGAGTTAAAAAAAGCCGGAGTTCTAGGTTGATCATCTAAACTATTTTTAAATCCATCAGCCCATGTTCATTTAGGTCTCCATGATGATGTCCGAGCTGCGGGATCAAATGATCGAGAGACACATCAGGGCCGGGTACATTAAATCGGACTCTATGGCCGAAGCTATTAGGCTGATACCTCGGGAGGAATTTATGCATTCCATCTATGTAGATCACGCCTATGTGGATCAGCCCTTCCCCCTTCCGGGGGATGGAAAACAGACCATATCCGCTCCATATATGTATCCAATTTTTTATGAGCCCCTTACTCTCGTAGAGGGGAACCGGGTTCTCGAGGTGGGGGCTGGCTCAGGATATGGGGCTGCCATAGCCCGGGAGCTTGTTGGATCGAGTGGTCTAGTAGTTTCTATTGAGATCAACCAAACAACCTTTGACTTCGCGAGGGAGAATCTAGGCAGGACTGGATACGACGATGTGGTGCTGGTACACGGAGACGGATCTTTAGGTTATCCAGCAGAAGCCCTTTATGACGCCATCTGCATCACGGCGGCCTGCCCAGCGATCCCCTTACCCCTCATTGAGCAGTTAAATGCCCCAGGTAAGATCATGGCTCCTGTTGGTGGTCCTCATAGTGTTTCAGGGCAAGATCTTATTCTCCTTGAAAAAAAAGATGATGGAATTATCGAAAAAAGGATTTTGATGAAGGTTTCATATGTTCCCCTAACCGGAAAATATGGCTATGTAGTAAGACCTTGGGGTTGAAACCAGTTAAAAGTACTAGAATACACATCTACTATGAGACGTAATGAAAGCGGGTGTGATCTCGAGGCTCAATGATCGAAAGGCTCTGAAAATTGCACAGGATATTGCCCAGTATCTTATGAACAATGGGGTTGACGTGGAGTTGGAGACCGAGACTGCTCTTAGTATGGAAAACCCGGGGGGGCATACAGACCTCGGGGAGATGTCCCCCGATTTCATGGTCACCGTGGGAGGGGATGGCACAATACTGCGAACTGTAATGCAGATGCAGGAACCAGGTACCCCTATCCTCGGGGTAAACAAGGGTAGCCGGGGTTTTCTCACAGAAGTCCATCCAAATTATGTAAACGATGCGTTGGATAGAGTTCTGACGGAGGACTATGAAATTGAGAGATGCATCAAGCTATCTTCTAGACATCTAGAAACGGGAAAGGTCTTCCCTGACAGCCTTAACGAGGTACTATTGGCATCCTCGATGCCTTCAAAGGCTATCGATGTTCAAATCAAGGTCAATGGAGAGCCTTTGATTGACATTCAATCTGACGGAGTCATGGCCTCGACGCCGGTAGGGTCTACTGCTTACAATCTCTCAGCTGGGGGATCTATCCTTCATCCAGAGATTAATAGTATTATACTCACTGCTATTAGTCCGTACAGCTATTTCAGGAGCATTGTAATACCGCATAGGGACATCATCACTCTGGAACTTTTGAAACCCAGATCAGAGGGGATGGTGATCATCGATGGGAGAGATTTTACAGCGACAAAACCCCCTACAACGATAAAAGTGCAGCTAAGTGAGCACGTGGCTAGATTCATCAGATTCAAGCCTTTCTACGAGAGGCTTGAGAGACGCCTTGTTTTCAAGGAGTCAAAGTAAGGGACAACCAGAATTTATGGGGGCTCCTTATGGGATTGATAAAATGTCCAGCGTAGGCGACGAAACAGAAGTTTTTGTTCTCGACACCTCAGCATTCATCGCTGGATATGGGTCACCTAGAAGCGGTGAGTCTCTTTATACCGTGCCAGCAGTAAAGGGGGAGATAAGGGCGGGCGGACTCCAGAGATTCCGCCTCGAGAACGCTGAGAGAACAGGGTTATTAATAGTCCTTAAACCTGAGGAGAAATACCGAAAAGAGGTTCAACGAGTCTTATCAGAATTAGGGGAGACCAGGGTCCTATCGGAGGCTGACCTTCAAGTGCTGTCACTAGGAATACAGCTACAAGGTGAAGGAAATAGAACAATTATAGTCTCCGATGACTACGCCGTCCAGAATATTGCTGACCGGATGATGCTGGGCATCAAGAGCGTCAGAACCCGGGGCATCAAGCGCAGGTACAAATGGATAACGTATTGCCCCGGGTGTAGGCGAACATTTGAGGATCCTCCCATCGACAATGTCTGCTCAGTCTGCGGGACTTTCCTGAAGCGCAGACCCTCCACCGAGAGAAAAATCGATTGACTCTCCCTAGTTCCTCAGAAAAATATATGTAATGATTATGGTAGGATGGATCGGTGAACAGATCTGACGGTTGATCTCATCATATTAGATGGTAAAATTCACACTAAAGGTGGATTTTTCAAAGGGAACCTCATCATTGACGGAGGCAAGATCCAATCCCTGACTCATGGAGCCTTGCAGCCGGATGCATCTCTAGTCGTTGACGCCAAGGGTAAGCTTGTCCTACCCGGAATGATCGACATGCATGTCCATTTCAGGGATCCGGGATTCACAAACCGAGAGGATTTCGAGTCTGGCACCAGCTCTGCAGCCGCAGGGGGCGTAACCACAGTTGCCGATATGCCCAATACTGTCCCCTCAGTGGTCTCGGTAGAGGCAATCAGGAAAAAAGTCGAAATCGCTAATAGAAAGGCTCTAGTAGACTATGCATTAATCGGAGGAGCTGGAGCGCTTGACTCCGAGACCCTACTAGCTATGGCGGAGGAGGGGATTGTAGGATATAAAAGCTTCATGACCGCCCGGTTCAAGGAGCTCGCGGCCACAGACTATCAGATGCTCAACAACTTTACGACCATCGCTGAGACAGGTCTCCCCTGTCTCATCCACGCCGAAAACCAAGACATCGTGGCTCAGGGTATAGAGAAGGCGAAGGCACTTGGACGTTTAGACCCAATTGCTCACGCAGAATTCAGACCCGCAGTAGCCGAGGATGAAGCTACGACTAGAACCATCCTCCTGGCAAAAGAGTCAGGGGTCCATCTCCACATTTGCCACATGTCTTCCAGGGGAGCCGTAGAGTCACTTGCCCTGGCACAGAACAAGGGGCAGAATGTAACGGGGGAGACCTCAGCCAACTATCTCCTCCTTAACATCAAAGCCATGAAGGAGATCGGGCCCTACGCCAAGATGGACCCACCGCTCAGGGGGCCCAATGATCAGGAGGCCCTTTGGAGAGGTCTCAATTCTGGTGTAATAGACGTTTTGGCCAGCGACCACGCCCCCTACCCAAAGGAGGAAAAGGAAAAAGGATGGGAGAATATTTTTGAAGCCCCCTCTGGGGGTACGGGGATCCAGACCCATCTCTCCCTTATGCTTGACTCGGTGAACAAAGGGAAAACCACGCTGAATAGGCTCGTCCAAACCTTTGCAGAAAATCCAGCAAGGTTAATGGGCCTTTACCCTCGGAAGGGTGCCATAATCCCCGGGGCTGATGCCGACCTCATCGTCGTGGACCTGAACGCAGAGTTCAAGATCAAGGGCGATGATCTTTACTCGAAGCAGAAGGTCACATCTTTTGAGGGTTACAAAGGGAAAGGTATACCCGTTACAACAATTGTTCGGGGAGAGATCATCATGGAGGAGGGCAGTATCATTGGCAGGCCAGGCTACGGTAAATACCAACGACCAAAACACCCGCGCTCTGGAAGAGAATAGGTCTGAATTATTTATTGATTTCAGAGTTACGATTTGGCACATGAATAACCTAAAGAAGGAAACATTTTCTTAAGCGAGGACTATCGAGGTAACTTCTTAGAAAGGATGAACAACACGTTTTTTACTACTTTTCTTTTTGCTTTATTTATACCCCTTCTGCTTCACCCCCTTATATCTTGTTTACAAAGACTCCAGCTTTAAAATGGGGTTATGAATAATTATCGACTATTTTATGAAAAACGATTTCAATCTTCCGGGTCACACCATCTAATTTCATTTTGATAGAAAGCTATCCCTATTATTCTTTTTAGTTGACAAACGAAACAAATAAGTAATTACAAAGGTTTTTCCCGAGCATAGATTCTAGGGATGGCCTTTGGATGGAACATCAGGTGTTTGATCTCGTCATAAAAAGCGCTAGAATTATTGATGGTTCAGGTAATCCCTGGTTTAAGGCTGACATTGGAGTTATTGGTGAAAGGATCGCAAAGATTGGGCGAATTGAGGATGCCCTTTATGTTATAGATGCTGAAGGGTTATTGGCTGTCCCAGGATTTATTGACACTCATAGCCATTCTGATCTGATGCTCATTGCAGAACCCGAGGCAAAGCAGAAAATCATGCAGGGCATTACCACAGAAGTCGTGGGTCAAGATGGACTCGGGGAGGCGCCAATCAGCGACGAGACTGTTGATGGCTGGAGAAGATACCTCGCGGGCCTCAACGGTGATCCTGAGATCGAGTGGAGTTGGAGAGGATTTGGGGAATATCTAAGAGCCCTTGACAAGGCCAAGACTTCAACCAATATAGCCGCCCTTGTAGGGCACGGCAACCTCCGCCTTCTAGCCATGGGAATGGAGAACAGATCACCCACACAGACCGAGTTATCCACAATGAAACGAATTCTGTCAGAATCAATTGCAGCAGGAGGTTTCGGCCTCAGCACCGGCCTCATCTACCCACCGTGTGTCTATGCTAACTCTGCCGAGTTAACCGAGCTCTGCTCTGTGGCAGCGAACTACGGCGGGATCTTTGTTGTGCACATGAGAAACGAGGGGGACGGTCTCTTCGACTCCATTGACGAGGTCGCTAAGATCGGGGTAGACGCCCGTATCCATGTTCATGTCAGTCACTTCAAGGTGAGCGGATCTAAGAACTGGGGGAAAGCGGGAAAGGCAATCGCCAAGATTAATGCACACCGGAATGATGGAGTCGAATTCACAATTGACCAGTATCCATACATAGCTGGGAGCACATTCCTCAGCAGTCTCCTGCCCATCTCAGCTCACGAGGGGGGCACAGATCGTATGCTAGAAAGGCTCCGAGACCCATCTGAGAGAGAGCAGATCAGGGGACTAATCACCGAGAGTCGGGGCCTCAACTGGGGTTGGCAAAATATCCTAGTCACATCGATGAACAGTGAGAAAAACAAGCCTTATGAAGGGCTTAACCTCAGGGAGGTCTCTGAGAGGAGGGGAGAGGACCCTGTTGAAACTCTATTCAACATCATCATGGAGGAGGAGAACGCGGTCACCATGGTGAGCTTCAATATGTCAGAGGAAGACGTCCGCATCATAATGAAGAGTCCGTTCCAGATGGTATGCACCGATGGAATCGTTCTCGGGAAGCCCCATCCAAGAGCCTACGGAAGTTTTCCCCGAGTCCTAGGACAATATGTCAAAGAGGGCGTTATCCGCCTTGAGGATGCGATACGGAAGATGACCTCCCTACCTGCCCAGACCTTCGGCATTCGTGATAGGGGGTTATTAAAGGAGGGGATGTTTGCCGACGTCACTATTTTCGACCCTGATACGATCATTGACAAAGGTACATACCAGGACCCGATCCAGTTCCCAGAGGGGATCGAATATGTTCTTG
>PBSW01000055.1 GCA_002726865.1 Candidatus Bathyarchaeota archaeon | reverse complement strand
CGCTTGTAGATTCATAGACCTGAATGAACGCGACGTCACCCGTGATTCGAATAATTTCCCCAACCATTTTGTCCTGGCCAACTTCTACTGTCTCGTACATCTTGGCTTCCGCCATTCCCTCTGCTTTTACGGCTGGACCGTTAATCCAGACTACTTTTCCTTTAACCGCCACGGCAAAACTTCGTTAATTTTCTCTAGGAGCCTGCCTTTAAACTTGTTAGAAAGAGAGAGGGATCTCTAAAGCTTGTACAGTACCAGTTGAACAATATTATTAACCTAAATTCTGTTATGGAGACAGCGTTGCGAGAGTATTCTCGTCGTTCCTGGGCGGGTGGATTGTTGGCCCTTTTGCTGGCACTTGTGCTGATCTTTCTATCATTAGATCTGCTAGGTGCAGGACTCACAGCTGCTAGGGAGGTAAATAGATCTAATGGAACGAATAGTCTTGGAGGTGCACTAGCTGGCGAGGTGATTGTTACGGTTAGCCTTGCCCAAACAGAACCATTCCTTGTCAGTCCCATACCCGGATTACTTGTTTCAATCGTGGATCCCAACAAGAGAAATGCGACAAACTCAGGTCTTGTGTTAGCTGCTTCTACAAATACAAATGGCGTGAGTGCATTTATCATTCCAGAGGGAACATACGAAGTAAAATTGCAATACTCTGGGCTAGAATCAAATATCACTATCAATTCTGGCAGAGAACAGAGCCGTGTTCATATAGACTGGACTTTTATTCGACAGCCTCTTGACAAGTATCTCATAGAGTTCCACGACAATTACCGCGACAATCTTCTCACACCGGGCGATGTTATAGGGATCTCATTTCCCTCAACGCGTGTACATGGAGCTCGTTTCTTCGAGGTCTATTTTTCCGGACCCGGGGGGTTTAACGTTGAATCTTCTCTTGTTGGCCGGTCCGTAGTGATTTCTCCAGCTATCCGGCAGTCCCAAGTGGCGATCTTCCAAGTGATTGAGAGTTCAATCTCTGGACAACAAGAATGGGCATTCGCTTCCCCTTTATCACGTCTGCATGTTGACGATCTATTGCAGGATGAAAACCCGATAGTGGCTGCATATTGGCTTCTTACACAAGTGGCACGGATTCCATGACGTTCTCACTGCTGGCAATTTCGTCAGACATTATCTATCAAATATTGATGGCGGTGATTATAATTCTAGGCATTGTTATTACGGTGGGAGTTATGTACCCAGTTTTGACAAGCGCTCGTGGAAGCCGGAGTTCTCTCGGTGAGAGGCGAGTCGAAGACGAGGAACCTCTCCTGAAGAGATTAAGACAGACGGGTGAGGAGGGAAAGTACATGATAGGTCTTATCCAATCCTACCAAACTATTCGTGATGGGCTTTTGAAAGAATTCAACATTAATTACTCTCGCGCTGACACTGAAAGAGAGATCTTAAACTCGATCATAAACCGAGACGAAATGAGTAAATCTGTTCGAACACGTCTATTATCTCTGTATGTTATATACGAACATTCTAGATTCGGAAACCTTCAAGCGAGTCCTAGAGAATATGAGATGTCGATGATGCTTCTCGAGGACCTGCTCGGTAAGTACCCGATGTTACTGAAGCAGGAGATGCATTAGTCAAATTGGCCCTGGAGTCGGCATTATCACTTCTTCTCCTAGCTACCTTGTTCCTCATCGTGTTTGTTCGACGATCAACTGACGGATCGGTTACGAGAACATTAGGAGCTATCAGTGCTTCAGATCAACCCAGTGACTACTCTCGACTAATTTCTGACATTGATCGTGAAGGACCTCGCTATAATTCACTTTTGGAAGGAATGGCGGAAGATCTTTGGCACAGACTGGCCACCGGCAGTAATGTTGGAAGTATCCATAGACAACAGAAAATTCAGAGTTACTTGGATGCATTTTCCACCGATGTTAAGAATATCAGATCAAACAATTCAATTTCAGAGCAACTATTCCTTGGGTTGGCTCGCCGACATTCTGCTGCTATTTCAATGATGGAAGAACAGGAGTAAGTTCAGGTTGGGGATCAAAACTGCCGCGGTGCTCCAGGAAAAAGTCCTACGAGAAGTATCAAAAGTAGTCATCGGGAAGGCAGACATAATCAAGTTCTTGTTGGTAGCTCTGGTTACTGGTGGTCACGTTTTGCTTGAGGGTGTTCCAGGCGTAGCCAAGACTCTGATAGCGAAGACTTTTGCTAAGAGCCTTGGTTTTAGCTTCCGTCGGATCCAGTTCACTCCAGACATGTTGCCATCTGATATCACAGGAACGTTTGTCTATAACCCAAAAACCCAAGACTTCAACTTTAGAGAAGGACCAGTATTCGCAAATGTAATACTGGCTGACGAGATCAATCGTGCTACACCAAAGACACAGTCTGCGCTACTTGAAGCGATGCAGGAGAGCCAGGTCACTGTAGAAGGTTTCACCAAGCCCTTATTCGACACCTTCATGGTATTGGCTACACAAAATCCAGTAGAGCTTCACGGAACATACCCTCTACCAGAAGCTCAGATGGATCGATTCATGTTCCGACTGATTATTGACCTTCCCGAAAAAGACGAAGAGATCGCGATATTGAAGGGCGGCGACGTAATCTCCTCTCTGGCGAAGGTGAAGGCTGTCATTTCTCCTTTGGAGATCGCTGCAATACGCAAGGAGGTGACTAAAGGGATCCATGTTGAACAAGAAATGTTAAGATACATAGTATCGATCGTTTCCTCAACGCGAGCGGACCGGATTCGGGTCCTGCTTGGAGGGAGCCCTCGTTCTTCAGTCCAATTGTTGGCAGCGAGTCGATGTCTTGCAGCATTCAATGGCCGGACCTATGTGACGCCAGATGATGTGAAAGAGATGGCTTTTCCTGTACTCAACCATCGGCTAATATTGAATCCAGAATACGCAGTAAAGTCTGGTGCAGTTAACGCCATTTTCAACTATGATAATGTTCGAGCTGTCATTCTCGGTGCTCTCTCAACGGTAGAGCCACCACGGTGACAACGCTCTGTTTACCAGAGCAGGCAAGTCAGCTATCATTTCTCTTCTGATCTACATTTCACTTTCAGCCCTGACCTCAGAACCCATCTTCCTATTGCCCGGAAATGTTCTTCTATTGATAATAGCAATTGATGCTATCATCTTCCGCCGCGAATTTAGAACTCTAAGCACACTGAAAGTTGAACGCGACGTCCAGAAGACCGAAATGTTTGTGGATGATACAGTCCGAGTTAGACTGAAACTCGCCA
This sequence comes from Candidatus Bathyarchaeota archaeon, assembly GCA_002726865.1. The sequence goes on along the minus strand of PBSW01000055.1, from coordinate 4,011 downwards.
ATAATTCTCTGAATACTACAGGGGTATTGGAAGTCATTGAGGAATTGCCGCGTGGACTCCGGCCTTTGACTATGACTTCATTTCGACTCAGACTGAGCGGTACAGAGTCATCCGATCTTGAATATGATGCTGCAGCAGAGGAGATGGGATATCTCCACTTCAAGAAAGTGATAGTGCAGGCTTTTGATCGCCTTGGTCTCTTTTCTAGTACGCTAGACTTTGAAATGGAGACATGTTTGAGAATTTTCCCGAAAGTTCCTGGATCTCCGTCACAGGGCCTGTTATTGGATCGGTCAAGTCCCGCATTTGGAGGGCAAGCCATTCTATACAGGCGAGCTGGTCAGGATTTCAGTGGGATTAGAGAATATTACCCTGGGGACGACCACCGTTTAATCGCGTGGAAGGCCATGGCGAAATCTTCCACACATGTTCCTCTAACTAAGGAGTTTGAAGAAGAAAGGAGTCTTGATTTCCTCTTCATACTACAGAATCGGAAGAGCATGAGTCAAGGATTGCCTGGCAGGAGAAAGATCGATACTTGCGTAGGAGCTGCGCTAGCCCTGGCACAACAGCTTCAGAGCAACGGTGACCGCTTCTCGATATTGGTAGGGCGGGAAAGGAGAATAGAAAAGATACTGGGGAATCCGATACGAATAAGCGAGCAAATTCATGACATACCTTTAGACCGTGATATTGGACTTGATCAGTTCGTTGATCAAGTTCTCGGATCGACAAGAACAAACTCCATGATTATAGTCATGACTGATGCACCATTTCCGTCAGAGGTGGAAGTATCGGAGCTTCAGAAGCTGAAGGCGGCCGGACATCACGTCGAAATAGTACTACTGGAGACTCTTACCTTTACGGAGTCTTCTAGACGCGATGATTCGACAGCTCAAATATCGAAGGCTTTCTTGAGGAAAAGAGAACAGTACCATTTCTCCGAGCAAGTCAAACTCATCCGTGCTAGAGGAATGCATGTACATGTGGCTACCTTGAATGACGTAACTGCCAGAGTCATAGAAGCAGTGAACCATGGAAAGGGGGAAACTGCGTCTTGAAAGCTGGACTCTATAGAATATGTTATGCTCTAGTCATAATTGGAATAATATCACCATACCTCTTAGTTGCATTCCGCGCCGGATATGATCAGCTTCTTCTAGCCGGTCTATATTCTATTGTCGATTTATCTCAGCCTACTTTTGTGATCGTAGTAGGAAGCATACTTGCTGCCATAATTGTGGATAAGGTAAGTGGGATTCATATTCAAAACAAGGTACTCATAACACTCATTGCCACGCCTATCTTACTCCCATCTACACTTTTCCTCGGATTCCTTTTCATTTCTTTTGCTACTGGGGACTCAAATGCTTCTAGTTTGGGAATTAACCTGTACTTTAGTGGTCTAGCGGTAGGGGCACTAGGATCTCCTCTAATTTTGGGATTTTATCAGATTCGGATGCTAATTCTCAAGGAAGGAGACCCAGCTGTCCCTTTGGCTTTGACTGTTGTTATCTCTGCATCATTATCCCTGATGGCTCTGGCATTGGATCTTGAGTTGGGCATAGGCCAGCAGTTAGATGGGCTTTCAGTCTTTGGACTACAAATCTTGCAGGCAATGATTACATCAATTCTTGCCCTGAGCCAAATGGTAACAGGAATGGGAAGTGGGTTTGGATCTACAGCTTTTTCAATGGCGAGTTTCGGAGCTGAAGGTATTATTATCGGACTTTTCTTCTCTTTGACTGCGATTGCCTACTATCTTGGACGTGTATATATGCCCCACCAGAAGTATTACACTGAAGCGGCTCCGGCCGGAATGTCATCTATTCCAATCTTTACGCCTTTCTCTTTCGCCATGGTGGTTTTCCTTGCGGCGCTGGGCAATTATGCAATGATATACTTAATCGATGTAGTTTTGGCTCCGTTCGAGCTAGCTCTGATTTGGACAACTTTGATAGCTGTCGTCGTCATGTATTTAGCTCTATCAACACCATCAAGAGCATAACTGACATGAAGGCACGGACAATGATTCTTATCTTTGTCATCATAGCTTCACTTCTTGTACAGCTGCCACCTATCTGGGCCGATAATTCAAACTTCAAGCTTGGTTTTAGTCCCTTCCATCTATTCGATTCCTCCTTAGGGTCGCCTGTGTACATGCAGGGTGAAGAACTGTGGGTCTTCCATCCAGAGACTTTCGTTCTATCTCTGCTAGATCCACGAGGTAAAGAGATCTCCTCCAAAGTTGTTGCCGGAGCTCCCGTTCATCTGTATACCTTTCAGGAGAACGATCTTCACGGAGAATGGATCCTAGTAGATAGTGAAGGGATTAGGCATGACGAAGTTTCGTTGCTCCTTGTTGGTGATACAGCAAATGTGATCCAATCGGATACCAATTTCAAGTTTGACAGTGGTGAATTGATCGTTGAGGGTTCACTCGAGCTCGAACCGGATGCGATCATAGGACCAGGAGAACTCGTCCTAACAAAACGCACCCGCCCCGAGTTACCACTTGAATTCCTGACGGATTTCGTTCTCGATTCTCAGCCCCTGAATCTCCAGATAAGTCAAGAATTCGGGGAACAGAGGTCGATTAGAATATCGCCACATTTTGTTCCACTCGAAGAGGACAAATCCACTGAGAACTTATCCATGGATGAGGAGATAGCTGGTGAAGAGGTTATTTTTGATGAACGCGACGAAGTTACTCCAGTAGGAGTCCTCGCTTGGGCAGAAGCAACTTACTTTCTTCCTTTGGTGAAAATATCTGAACAGAAGAAAATAGTTACTCTGCGTCACGAAGCTTTCGCAAAAATAGGTCCCGAGCGGATGGTCATTCAAGCGAATGGAAATGATACTCTAACACTGAAGCTACCGTCAGTTCACAAAGTAGGTCAAGAAGGAAGTGTCCCGATGAGATACGGACAAGGAAATTTGACGATCTTCATTCAACTTGGCAACACGATCCACGTTACAAGCCTCAAGGTCGTCTTCCTGCCTGGAGGTTGGGGGTTGACAAGTGTGGGGTCAATTCCTCTCATGCCACTGAATAATGTTGCATCATATTCCTTTCGTGTTCCATTGGGCGATGGTATGGATTTTGATCTTATACAAATTGCCCGGGTAGAAGGAGCTGATAGAGTTTGGAGCCAGGAGCTTTCTCCACCGATTGCACGAATCAGTGTATTCAACCTTGGATCAATTCACTCGATAAAAGATTACAGCATATCTTTCGAGAAAAGTGTTGAAGATATTACTACCGTGAATGGGGAGACGTTTGTATTGCTAGGACGCGGTGGATTACTTACTGACTACCGTCTTGTAGTCAACGGAATCCCACTAAGGGAAGGAGAAACCAACCCACAGATACTTGAACTAAACCCCTTCGGCCAGAGGATAATCGTAGTCACTATCCCAAAGATAACATTTCGAGTAGTAGACCATCTTGGATCGACCGTTCCTCGTGGAAACATGACGTTAATGCGGAGTAACGACACTGTCGATGAATTTGCAACAAACATCTCCTGGTCCTCAAAAGCTTCACCCCATCTCTTCCTACCCTCTGGACTGTACCGAGCAATTGTACAGACAGAGGGAGCTCATACTACAGCTACCTTTGAAGTGGGGGAGCGAGATGTGGACGTAGAAATAATGATTGAGGAATTGGGGCCTGTCCTCGACATTAATCTAGTGATCATTGCAATTGTGGTTATTACTTTCGAGGGGATCTTAGCACTGCTACTCTGGCGAAGAGCTCTTCGGATCTCTCAGTTCTAATAGTCAGGCTTCTATTTTTCGATCAGCTGTACGATCTGCCGTCTGAGTAACGGTTTGAGCCGCAGCAACCGGGCCTCGACGGTGTTGTCGTATTGTCTACTTCCATCAATTGAGCGCATTACCACTCCTCCCTTGGTATCAACTATTGCTCTATCGATCTTGATTCGTATTTTCCTCAGTTTCTCCACCTGGCCTACGGCCGTCTTCAGACTTTTCTGACTACTTGAGTTT
>PBSW01000005.1 GCA_002726865.1 Candidatus Bathyarchaeota archaeon | reverse complement strand
GTAGACCAATAGGAACTTCCAAAACGATTCCCCATACGCCACACTCCACTGCGTTGTCAATATCAGCAGGTAATGCCCTGGAAAACACCATAACTTTAGCCTTAAGCTTCAGTTTAGCAATTTCTCTGACAGCTTCTTTATCCTCTTCAGTAACGGCCGGCATTCCGGCTTCGATTCGGTCTACACCAATTGAATCTAGAGCTTTGGCTAGAGCTAGCTTCTCATCTTTTCTAAATACCACACCTGCAGTCTGTTCCCCATCTCTAAGCGTGGCGTCATGAATAACGACCTTATCGGGAATAGAAAAAGCTTTCCTTGTTTTCTCAAGAAAATTTACTTCGCTCGTCCACCAACCACCCTTATGAAGCCATAGCTTGTCAGTTTCCATAAGTGCCTCCTTTTTGTTTTTGTGGGAAGATGATAGTTGGTAACTAAAGCCGTTGTAATGCTATTTTCAGGGAGGTTCCCAAGTGCCGCTGTAAAGTCCTCTCAGCTCGGCGCGCATTCCGTTCGCGTACCGTCTCCAGTACTTGGCCATGCTGCTTTATTTGGACTTCCCGTTCCCTAGAGGTATACATGCGGTTTAACCGCTGATCGAAAAATTGCCGTCTATTTATATGGATTAACGACAGTAGCTGCTTGTTTCCGCAAGCAGCGTATAATGCTTCGTGGAAGGCCCTGTGCAACTTAACATGCTGGTCAGTGGCGTGACTGTGCATCATCTCAATGCTGTGAGTATGGTATTCTTCCGCTTTCCGTATTTGCTGATCTGTAATGTGCCGACAACTCAACTTCACAGCCATGCACTCCAGTAAACTTTGTATCTGCATATTTGAATGGTCGGTAACTACCAGCCCACCACCTGGAAGTGCGCTTGTATATCCTGTCAACAACAGCTGCCTAAGAGCTTCACGTACAGGGGTTCTACTAATCTCCAATCTCCTAGCAATTTCCGACTCAATCAGTCGCTGGTTAGGCCGTAGTTCGCTGCTAACGATAGACTGCTGCAAAATCTCGAAGACTTGCTCGGAAAGGATAAGCTTGTTAATGACGCTAGAACGCTCCATAGTACCAGATTGTATACTGTCTTGTCTTACAGTTTTCATACTAGTTCTCTTACGCCTAATATAATATTCAAGTAGAACAATTGTCAATGCTTCTTCAAACGTGTTTTAAAAATGTGGCAAACGCTTCAGGAAATTATTGACAAAGATGTTTTTTACCTTTATACTAGACCGGTGCTTGAGCTTTGGGGATGAGATTTTCGCATTTATGGCAGGTGTAATTATCTTACGAGAATGTTTCAAGTTTACAGTCTTTAATGAGGAGGTGATGGCTTCAAATTTAAAAATGTTTAGGTAGAATTAAGAATCAATTAGGAATTACCAAGGAGGTAATAAGTGAAAAAGAAGTTTCTATTTATCGTTGTTCCACTAATGGCAGCAATTGCTTTGCTAGTTGCGTGTGCTGCACCGGCACCGGCACCGGCACCGGCACCGGCACCGAAACCAGCACCAGCACCCGCACCCGCACCGGCACCGAAACCAGCACCCGCACCGACTCCGGCTCCGTCTCCAGCTCCGGCTCCAGCACAGCCAGCGAAGGTTATCAAGTGGCGGATGCACGGAATCCACCCGCCTGGAAATCCATCTCTGGGTTGGACCGTCGAGTATATGGCTGATCGGGTAGGAGAGATGTCCAATGGCCGACTTGAGATCGAGACTTTTGGCTCCGGAGAGGTAGTTGAAGGTGTTGAGGTAATAGATGCAGTGCACAAGGGAACCATTGAGTCGGGCTACTGGACTCCTTACTACGACTTGGGTAAACACAAAGCGGGCGAGATCATTGTTAACCCGCCTTTCGGGTTGCCCCTTCCAGTCGCTTATCTGTACTATGAAGCGGGTCCCGGCGCCGACATAATGCGGGAGTATTATGAGCTCTTGGGGATGAACGTACATCTTCTGGGATGGTCGTTTTCGCCAATGTCGCCGGAGATTTTTTTCACTGAGCCAGTCCGTAACTTAGAGGATAGGAAAGGGAAGAAAGTCAGGGTCATTGGTATGCAGGCAGCGGTTTACGAGGAGCTAGGTGCATCAGTGGTCCAGGTAGATGGTGGTGACCTGTATACGGCCCTCCAGACCGGTGCAATAGATGGAGCGAAGTATGGCTCTATCGCTTTGGCCGCATCGATCGGCTTGCACGAGGTAGCTGATTACCTTGTGCTGCCTGGCTGGCAAGACCCGTGTCCGGTTGCGTTTACAATTGTCAATAAGGATGCATGGAGTGCGCTTCCGGATGACCTGAAAGCCATAATGGAAGCAGCCGGTAAAGAAATGAGCACGTACTATTCAGCAATATACGGGCTTGAAGACGCCAAATGGTTCAAAAAGCTGCTCGAGGGGGGGACCGAGGTTATCACGACACCTGAAGAGGACTTGATCAAGATACGTGATATCGTGTTTGACATTCAAGACGAGCGGGCTTTAGAGGACGCATTCTACGCTAAAGCGCTAAATGAAATGCGGGATTTCGCTGCATTCGCTGGGAAGCTTGCGGCTGCCCAATCCCTCCCTTAATAGTAGAACCGATAAGGGAGCATAAATACGGTACAGTATGGTAGGCCGTCAAACATGAAAATACTGAAAAGTGCCATCAGAGGTATAGAGTCTGTGAGCGAGGTCTCTGGCAAGTCTGTCAGCTTGCTCATACTCGTGCTGGCAGCAGTAGTGTTCTTTGATGTGGTAATGCGCTACGTGTTTGATCGGCCTACCGTATGGGCTTATGAGGTAGCCCTTATGCTCAGTGGCACCGCTATGGTGGTGGCAACGGCGTGGACTCACAAAGCGAAAGGGCATGTGGAGGTGGACGTGCTGAAGCTTTTGTTCCCGTCCTGGGTGAGACTGGTGGTGGATTTGGTGCTTACCTTGGTCTTAGCCTTACCATGGGTTACCCTTTTAATTATTGGAGGTTGGGGCGACCTTCTCTTCGTTGTGGAACTGAAAGAAAGAACGATGACCCCATTTGAACCATATCTGTGGATGTTTAAGTGGGTGCTGCCTACAGGCTTTTTCTTGCTGTGGTTGCAGGTCCTGGCATCATTTACTCGTGACCTATTTACTCTTATAAAAGGTAAGGTGGTAGTCTAGTCCGTGGAAATTAATCCCCTCTGGATGTTTGCCCTGCTGTTGTTCTTTATGATGTGCGGGTATTCCGTGGGCTTTGTGATGGGGGGTACCGCACTGCTGGTTGGTTTGCTGACCTTTGGTCCTGGCATTGTCGATATCCTCGTCGACCGCGTCTTCCATTATCAAACACACTATTTGCTCATTGCGTGCCCTCTGTTCCTTCTAATGGGGCAAGTGCTGGGGCAGTCTGGTCTTGTCGACAATCTTTACGGAGCGCTGCATGTCTGGATGGGGCGATTGAGAGGCGGGCTGGCAGTGGCAACAGTGACAATCTGTACCATTTTCGCCGCCGCCACCGGTATAGTGTCCTCTTCTGTTGTGGCCATGGGTCTAATCGCATTTCCCTCGATGCTCAAGCGCGGGTACGATAAGAAACTAGCTGGCGGCTCTGTAATGGCGGGAGGAGCCTTAGGTGTTCTTATTCCCCCGAGTGTTTTACTGGTTCTCTTTGGTGTCGTTGCTGAAATGTCGGTGGGGAAATTATTCTTTGCTTGTTTCGTTCCAGGTCTGGTTCTTTCTTCTCTATACATTGGTTACATATTACTTAGAAGTTTCCTGCAACCAGAGATAGCACCGGCGGTACCAGAGGAGGAAACGAGAATCCCGATAACACAAAAGGTTAGTCTTCTTGTTAAAGCGATAATACCTCCCGTTTTACTTATCGTTTCCGTGCTGGGGTCAATTTTATTTGGGGTAGCCACGCCCACTGAGGCTGCCGGCGTTGGTGCTGTTGGTGCCATTATAATAACTGCCTTTAACCGCCGGCTGAATTGGCCTGTTATAAAGAATTCTCTCTTTGTTGCGGTAAGGACCTGGGGTATGATTTGCATAATTGTTTTTGGCGCCACTTCCTTCGTGGGTGTCTTCACAGTGCTTGGTGGCGGGAAAATGATAGAAGATGTGATGATGGGGCTCCCGTTTGGCACCACAGGCAGTCTGATAGTCATGCTTCTCATTTTGTTCATTCTTGGGATGTTTATCGATCCGGGCGGTATCGTTATGCTATGCGCGCCTCTTTTTGTCCCGATAGCGGTGACTCTAGGTTTCAACCAGCTATGGTTTGCCGTTGTCTTTAATCTGGTTCTGCAGATGTCCTTCTTGACACCGCCTTTTGGGTTCGCTCTTTTCTTCCTCAAGGCGGTGGCTCCTCCGGGCGTCACTATGGTAGATCTAATAAAGGGTGGCGTTCCATTTGTAGGTCTCCAAGCAATTGGTACGGGAGTAATAATCGCTTTCCCAGTGTTAGCTCTGTGGCTTCCCGGCCTGATGATTTCATAGGTAATTTGGTAATATATTGTTAAACTTACTGATCTGGGTTGATTAACGCCAAGAAATCCGAGGGCAGTGGTTATACCTCGGATCAAAGATAGGCCTGGTGCTAGTCCTGAGTGAATTTTGCCCATTGTCTTTCGTGCTTTTTGTGGTATCCCAGAGGAATAAGGAGAAGCCAAACTGGTGCCTATCTGCGGCACAGGAGCCATGGAGATATTGATCCTACATATTTGTGAGGTATGGAGTAATGGTCAAAAAGGAAAGTGCACAACGGCTTGGGATTGATATAGGAGGGACGTTCACAGACCTAACTCTTTACAATGAAGATTCGAAAGTTTTCAATTTCGCTAAAACACCTACTACGCCGAGTGATCCGTTCGAGGGCTTAAGAAAAGGGATAGACAAGCTTGGAATAAGTGTAGCGTCCTTATCTGATTTCGTTCACGGCACAACCGTTGGCACTAATGCCGTAATTCAGAAAAAAGGCCCTCAGGTATCTATGATTACAACCAAAGGTCACGCGGGTGTGCTGGCGATGGATGGCGCAGTGCGGAGCGTGTTATATGATATCAAAGGAAGAAGGCCAGAGCCGCTTGTAAGGAGATCCCGGATCTACGAGATAGCAGAACGAGTTTTAATTGACGGGTCGGTTCTGCAACCTCTTGATCAGGAAGAGCTGCGGCAAGTTTTATCTCAGATTGCTAAGACTGATGCGAAAGCAATTGCCATTTGCTTTGTCGCCTCGCAAATGCAAAATCAAAATGAAATGCAGGCAAAAGCGCTTGTTCAAGAATTACTGCCCAGTCTATTCACTTCAGTATCCTCAGAAGTAAGTAAGCATAGAGGAGAATTCGAGAGATTTTCCACCACAGTGTTAAACAGCTATATAGGACCATTGGTACATCCTTATCTTAAGAAGATAGTTAGTTTCTTGACTACCGAGGGTTATCGTGGGTCCTTTTGGATAACAGTAGCCGGAGGTGGAGCAACGGGTGTGGAGCAGGCTTTCACCTTTCCTATATTCACAGTAAACTCAGGACCAGCCGCGGGTGTTGCAGCAGCTGCGCATCTCGCGGAACTTCTGGGATTGGAAAATGTCATCTCGTATGATATGGGAGGAACGAGCACGGATGTTTGTTTGATTAAATCCTTCCGACCACCCACTATCAGAGATGTAGCAGTATCAGGCTACCCAAATACTTCTCCTCAGCTAGATATAAATGCGATCGGTGCTGGTGGAGGTAGTATTGCATGGGTCGATATAGCTGGAGAATTTAAGGTTGGGCCTATGAGTCAGGGAGCAAACCCTGGTCCAGCTTGCTATAATCTGGGTGGTGCTGAGGCCACAATCACTGATGCTGTGTTGGTGTTAGGGTGGCTTAACGGTAAGGAGTCACTTGTTGGAGAGATTTCTTTACATTCGGAATTATCCAGAGAAGCCGTTTCTCGAGTAGGGCACTGTCTGGGAGTAGCGGATGAATATCGGATAGCTGAAGCAATTATTGACTTGGTCACACTGAAAATGGTTGGTGCGGTTAAAGAGGTTTCCACTGGTAGAGGTCATGACGTAAGGGATTTTGCGCTAGTAGCTTATGGTGGTGCTGGTCCCATGTTTGCTACGGGGATCGCCTCGCAACTAGGTATTAAAAAGGTAGTGAGTCCTGTGAGACCGGGACACTTCTGCTCGACTGGAATGCTTCAGTCCAACGTATTCCATCAGTATTCAAGGCCGGTAAGAATAATGACATCCGAGGCCACTATTGATAACATCTACTCCATATTTAGAGAACTACGTACAATAGGAGAAAAACAGCTTATTGGTGAAGGCTTTAAGCAGAGTAATATGCGTTTCGAAGAGCGATTGAGTATTAAATACCCCCAGCAGCATTATGAATTAGAGATACCTATGGCACCCTCAATTGAGGAGTTGGAAAAATCATTTTACACTGCTCACCGAGAACGCTTTCAGTTCGGCTTCACTGAGCGGCTGATGATCATGGAGCTTATTGTCGACGCCTGGGGATTAAAAGAGAAAGCAAGGATAATGAAAGTACCAACAAAAATTAATAAGCTGGCCGATGCGCTTAAAGAAAATCGCCCTGTACGATTTGCTGGGAGTTTTGTAGAGACACCGATCTACCGGAGAGATGACGTGCCAGAAGGAATATGCATTAATGGTCCAGTTATTTTTGAGGAATTGGGATCTACGACAGTGGTTCAGCCTGGATGGGTAGCCCACGTTGATGATTTAGGAAACCTGATCCTAAAGAATGAAGGATAACTAACATGGAAAGGCAAGCTATGAAAAATGATCCAATTGTTCTAGCTACCGCAAGTGAGGGAACCATACAGATAGCACGTGAAATGCGTGCCAATACAATAAGGTGTGCTCATTCTTACTCCATTGCGGTTATGGAGGATTTCTCCTGTGGCCTATTTGCTGCAAATGGTGAACTTCTTGCCCAAGGAGAGGATCATCCCGGCCATGTTATCCCAAGCCAATGGTCCATACAATGCTCGCTAGAGGACTTGGGAATACCACAGCCTGGCGACCTAATCCTACACAATGATTCTTACCGAGGGGGAGCTCATCTTAACGATGTGCTCATGTTTTTACCTGTTTATCGTAACAGTAAACTCATTTGTTATACTGCGATCAGGGCTCACTGGCCTGACGTAGGAGGGGCTTTTGCCGGCAGTATGTCAGGTAGGTCTACTTCTATATATCAAGATGGCATACGTATACCGGCGATCAAGATCCAAGAGGGTGGAAAAATTAATAAGGCGGCTCTGGATTTATTGTGCGCCAATATGCGTAATCCCGACGTTGTGCGTGGTGATTTCTACGCCTTCATTGCAGGTTGTGAAAGAGGGAGAGCACGTGTTCTTGAGTTGGCAGATAAGTTTGGGGTAGAGGTTCTGAAAAATTGCATAGATGAGATCCTCAATCTTGGCGAAGAAAGGATGAGGCTGAAGATCGAAACTCTTCCCCAAGGTGAATATTATTATGAGGACTATCTGGAGCACCTGTACCAAGGAGGAGAGCTCGATCCCGTAGTGATGCGACTCAAGCTCAGTATTAAAAGTAGAGAGATATTAGCCGATTTTACCGGTTCGTCACCCCAAGTACATGATGCGGTGAATTCAGGCGATGCGGTAACTTTAGGTGGGGTTTTGATAGCATTTAAATCAATCTTAGATCCAGCAGCTCCAATTAATGGAGGTAATTTCCGCCCAATCAAGATGATCGCTCCCGAGCGTACTATAGTCAATGCTAAACCAGATGTATCAACAGCATCCCATGGTGAAACCAGAAAGAGAGCTATTGCCGTAGTTATGGGAGCCCTCTCTCAAGCTATACCAGATTTGGTCTGCGGGGTATCTCATGGTTGTTCATGGGGTCACATGATTGGATTTCCGATTTCTCCTGAAACAGGTAGAGCTCCTTTTTATTTAGATAATCCCGGTGGTGGATGTCCAGCCCTTAAAGATCTGGATGGCGCAACTGCTACCGGAGATATTGATTTCGGTGCCGCAATCAGAGTAACTCTTCCTGTATCAGTTCTGGAAGCCGAAAGCCCTGTGTTCATAGAGAAAGTGGATATAGTCTCTGATTCTGGTGGACCGGGGAGAACCCGTGGAGGGCTAGGATCGATGCGGTACGTCAGGTTACTTCAAGATGGTACTTATAGCTCCATGGGAGACCGCGGGCTTATCCCACCTTGGGGAGTAGCTGGAGGCTATTGGGGTTATCCCGTAAAAACAATGTACGTAAGGAAGGGAGAAACACGGGTACGAGACTTTGACACGCCGGCAAGAGTAACGGGGTTTTCTGTTCGAAAGGGAGATTTACTTATGATTACCC
>PBSW01000004.1 GCA_002726865.1 Candidatus Bathyarchaeota archaeon | reverse complement strand
TCTCGCATCGGACCGGGAAATCTTCCCAATGAAGTTGTTGGTGTGCAGTCTGACCGTGAAAGGAGTATAGGACATCTTATTAAGCATTTGCAGTGCGTACACGGTGCGTCCAGAAGCTTTCCCCGCTCGCGCTGCAGTCATTATGGCCGAGACCCAAAATAGTGCACCATCAGTCTGTTGTTCGTATGTTTTGGCCAGTTTAATCAGGCAGTCCCTTTTCATAAGTAGGTCGATCAGTCTCACTTCGTCTTCACCTCTCATAGGGGGGTTTGGCAATTTAGTCGGCCGCCTGGCAGGGTTCAGTACCTCCATTCCCAGTTCTCCGTTTACAGCGGCCGGAATAGTTTGGCCCTCAGCAAACCAGTGCTCCCGATACACTAGTGCAAGTGCATAGACGTACCTTTCTATGATATCGTAAATGTCATCAACGTCGATGTCTGAATGTCCCGCGGCCTTTAGGTCTTCTACTTCCTGCTTGAAATCGTCCGTGTGGCAGCCACTGAGTAGACTTTCGCATATCTGCCATATCCAGACGGGGTCATTCCGATCCTGCCCTGACTCATTCTGCTTCATCCACTTCTCCTGCTCCATGTTGATCTCATCCCACGACCCTGCCCCAAGACTCCTTCCAGATTTGGTAGTTTCCTCTCTCTTGTATGCGCTTGTCCCGAGGTACGGGTCTTCTCTCGGCCTAGCGGCTGTTAACCAGCGGTCTTCTTCGAAACTGGGTCGTACTTTTGGGTTCTCCTTCCAAACAAACTTTCGTCCGTATTCGTCGAACCATCGTACTGCTTCTCTTACCCAGTTCCCTTCCTCGAACACGATGTCCTCGTGATAGTGCTCAATTGTACGAGTATGCATCAGTAAGGTCAATGCCGCAATACCATCTGCACTCCCCACCAGAAGAACAGTGGCATTGGCGAATAGATGCGCTTCCATTTCCTGAAAGAATTTCTGCAGGGTTTTCGCCGACGTGATGTTCTTCTCATAATATATGTGGTCATATTGGAAGTCCCGTTGTCCTTCATCTTGGTCTTTTGTTAACCAAACTTCATAGCCCCGTGTAGTGTTGATTATCCTCTCCGCATCCTTCCATTGAGTTAGCGGTCGACTATGCCAGTCCCGCGGTCTGCGCCATAGACCTTCCTCGACCGTAACCTGCTTTTTTGCCTGCTTTGGATGATCTGACACATCTCGCCACTTTAGCGCAACCGGAGTTAGTTTTCTAACTTCTTCCTTCTTTGCCTCTCGCTCCTCCTGCTGCTTAGTTACTCGGAGTTTGTGTTGTTCCGCTCGTTCGGTTTTGTACCGGGCGTAGATTTCTTCCTCCGAATCCAGTTCCGTGAGGCGGCCTAGCTCATCTTCCGGTTCAGTGGTGTTTGTGCATTTCAAACTCGGTTTGATTGCGTCATACTCCTTAGACTGTTGTACCAGTACTTCGAATCGGTGTGCATCCTCGTACACGTCATTGTGTGACTTGATAATCATCTCTACATGCTCAGGAATCCGCTGATTAAGTTTCGATTTCAGGAGTACCGGAACGCGTTGAGCCGGAGTAACCACCCATAGTCCGAGCCTGGTGTCCACGACTCCTTCATTTTTAACCTGCCACCCCACTGTACTATCCCAGCGTTTCTGATCTCGTACGTACACGGATACTACTGTGCCTGCCCTAAACGCACATGGGACTTCGACAAACAGAGTATCGTCTTGGGCAATCATATTCCGCTTTTTCTTTTTCGCTTTTCCCGGCTCGACCGCCTGCTTTGTGGTGCTAGTCATGTTTCTTTTGTTGAGAGCTGCATCCCGCGCGGCAGAGTCACCATGACAGAATTTGTCTAAGTGCATTCGCATCCGAATTTCCCTGGTGGCCCGTTCTGGAAGTTCCAGTGTCTCATCGTTTTGCCACTGTTCCAGCAGCAGCGCCGCAGGAATCCAAACCCCTGCTCCCTGATTGAGTTTCACCTCATACTTTCGTTCGCAGGGAATTAGATGTACCATTTGCTCCTTCCGATGATGATTATACGAGAACGCTCGGTACAGTACTCCTGTAAGGGTTCGGCCAATTTTCTTTGCTCCAGCTCCCAAAACCGTAGCTGTCTGCCACGCCCGTCTTGCTGTATTTAGGGGATTCTTGTCCTCTTCTGTCACGAGCTCCTGGATCGTCTCGAACCTCGTCGGGGTCTCCGGGCTGGCTTCTTTACTAATAACATACACTTCTAGCATTTTGTCCCCCTCGTTCCACCTCACTGGGACCGCATGGCTTCGTACTGGGGTCCCCCGATCCGTGTCACTGACAACCACTTTAGTTTTTGTTTGAATCTCCACCTGGGCATTTAGTTCTTGGGCAATTCTCTCATGCTGATCCCCACTTTGTGTCGCAAACATTTGACTCGCCACTTCGCATAAGGCGGGTTTCTTGGAATCTTCCTGTTGTTTTAACTGTTTCCGTCGTTCCTTCGCCTTTTCTGCCGTTGTCTCCACCAGTGCAACCTCGCAGTCTCGTCGGCCAATAGTGCAGTCTGCCGCCTCATGGATGCCAATCGGAACAACCGTATGCGTTTTGACTTCGATTACTCGCCCATCGCTGGTCGGGAACCTATCAAATTTCAGTAGCGACTCCTCTTTCTCGTTCTTAACCTCGGAAATCCGCATTCGCTCGATCTCATCCGGCCCGAAGATAAGTCCTCCACTATAGCTAGTCATAATATATGCCAGCTGCGGCGCCATAGTATGGATTTGTCCGTCTATACTCATGATCTGTGGTTGAACAATTGCCGCCATCGGTTTTCGGTCCGCCGCTAGACAACCAAAACCACCCACTTCGTGGCTCCAAATCTCCCAGTTGGGGACCTCGATATTATACAGTATCCCTCCGGCACGAAGATATTGCTTGAACCCTGCTATCCCCATTGTCATGTGGAACCGATGCTGTCGCCCATGTTCAATGTTCAGTGGCTTGTGCATCGGACCTGCTCTGCACTGACTGTCTACCATCAGGTCAGACATCCCCACGTAGTTGCCGTCACGATCCAGAACTCGGGTGGCGCACTTCCACCAGCAGTTCTTGGCTGGTAACCCTTTGCCGAAGAAGTGGAACTTCTCCATCAGTTTCCGCAGCATTGATACCGTCGGTGTTCTCCGGCGGAGATCGTGCAGAAACTCTTGGGGACAGTCCTGAATCGTTACAGGGTGGGTGAACCCTGTCATGCTGATCATGCATTGTGGTTCTGGTCCTTGTGTAAGTAAACATTCTGGCTTTGCTCCGGGTTTCCCCTCGCTAGCTTTCCGCTTGGCTATCACCTCTCGAAATGCTTCCGGGTGTTCTCTGGCTACCTCCATTAGTTCTTCTGGGTTCAGGGTTACGATATGATTGCTAATTCCATCCACCTCGTAGTTGTTCGAGATACCTTGTTGGTTATGCGCAAACATCCTTGCCCGATAGCACTTGTCCTGAAAAGTTTCCGCAGTGTCATCTAGTTCCACTTGAACGCACCGCGCCTCATCCTTCTCCTCTTTATTCGGTCGTATCCAGTGAGGTGCCTTCTCCCATTCCCCGTCAACGGTGGCCATCAGAAAACTTGCCTTTTCAGTCCTTCCTGACATTAACAGATCGATCAATACGTCTGTGGCGGCCTTTGCCTCCATGTCAATACCCTCAACGAGATACCTACTCTTTTTGAGGAAGGGGTACCTCCCGCTCTCGTCCATTGGTGGGAGTTCTTGGGGTGTAAGTCGTTGAGCAGCCTTAACAGTAAAATCTGCCTCCTGGTACTCTTTTCCCTTGGGGAAGGGTATTTGTATATACCGGCCCCGTCGCACTTCGGGACCCTCTTGTGCGGAATCTATCGTTCGCACCAACCACAGCCCATCCTCGTTATACCCAACCGAGTCAACTCGTAAGTGACACGTGCGTAGGTTTTCGTATGCGACTAGTACATGGTTTGCCCAGTTAATCCCCGCAGCATACCACTCTTTTGCTGCGGCTTCTTTATCATACGGGGTTTCGAACAGCTCTTCTCCTTCCAGGGTATCATCTAGTGTCGCCTTTGCAGTTTCGGTGTTGTGTAGTTTTGGTTCCGGGAAGTTGCTTCTTTTCGGACTTGATGACGATGCCGCGGTCTCTGCCTGCGTTTCGTCTCGTTGTCGCTTCCGATCGGGATTTCCCAATTCGGCAATGTCGGCACGGAGACTAGGTCCCTTGCCATTCATCTCTTGTTCAAGTTGGACCGAGTCCATAGTATCCCTATCACTCCCGAAAGTCTCATCAGTCTCCCAGCCTGACGGCACCACAGCTGAACACTTTCTCGGTCGACCGGGTCCTCGTTTTGCCTTCCACGGTTGCTTCACCGCCCTGTTCGCCGGACCCAGTTTGGGCACAGTCTCTTTCCCGGAGGGGCTCCCACCCAGGCCGCTGGTCAAATAAATCATTTCCAGAGGGCTGAGTTTCATGGGTTTATTCGGTTTTGGACCGAGTCCTGTCGCAGGACCGGGTTTCATGGGTTTGTTCGGAGTCCGGGGTGGTGGAGTCTCCTCTCCGCTGTCGGTGAGTAGTTCGTGGTCCACATCTTCATCTGAATCTCCTGAGTCGGAGTCCTCATCTTCCTCCTGCGGGGGCCGCAGCTTTTGCGACATTTGGTATCTTTCCAATAGTGCCTTGGGAGTTTCCCAGTCTGTGTAGTTCTCAGGTTCGTGGTCTCGAGGATCCGGTTCCTCATCCCACTCTTGATCGTACACCCCTGTCGGCTGAAACGGGGGCACTGCATTCATATCTTTGGGGTAATTTTCGTCCGCGAAATTATGACTAGCCATGGGTGGCGCGTGCTGATCGGGAGGTAGTTCAAAATTAGCCATGTCTTTCTTAGCTTGCGCATCTGGCCTCCGTGGTCGATATGGGAGAATGGGGTCCTCTTCTGGTACAGATCCAGTGCCTACCATAGTTCCCGCTCCAGTCCGAAGCCCAGTGGCCACACGAGTCTTGTCTCGGATTTGCTTTTCCAGCATATCCCGAAAGACATCGTACGCCGGGTCTGTTCCCTTTCCCGTGACCATTCTCCAACCCTGCGTTAGTTGCTTGTACTCGTAATCTTCCTTATCTTTCATACAAAGCCAGATCGCGGCCCGGTGGGGACCCAGTTTCTTTTTATTCAGTGGATCCTTTTCTCGCCACACCCAATAGATCCCCTTTCTGTTTAATCGCCAGTAATCAAACGGGATTCCTACAAATTCCGTATTGTCCGGGGCATGCATAACAAACCATGGGCCCATAACATGTCGCCTTAGTACCATGACGTCCGACCATGCCCTATTGAGTGTAACCAGGGAAAGATCCTGGTTCCTTGACACTCGGGTTTTCCAAGTGTATCCCTTTTGGATTGCAGCAGTAGTTGCTGCCTGGATACTCGAAATCCGGAAATCGTCCCTAACATAATCTGTGGAGTAGGCTTGCCAGCACCCGGTCGCATACCTAATCGTTCTCTCATGGGTGTAATCGTACATTTCTATAAAACTCCCTGTTGGCCGTTGTGCTCTCGGCCACAGCATTCTAGCGCTGGGAACCTTGTACAGCAACCCATTTGCCGACATTGCATTCGTGAGATCCTGTGTGAACCCCGTTAGTTCTCCCAGCATGACCTTGCCGCGTGAATGAACAAACGGCACGATGCAATTTCGACACTCGTGGCGGGGGATCGGTGTATTATGGTACCACATCCTGTGTTTTAATAGCAGCTGAATTTTCCGGTTCGACGCCACGCGTAGATGTTCATATCCGATTACTCCTTGTATGACTTTGTCCTTGATATTTTTGTATAACATTTCCCCTGGACATCCATCAATGTAAATTTTCTGGTTCGCAAGGCCGTTCATTCGTCGTCTTATCAGGTCCAGTTGGGCTTTCCTGGATAATTTGTGTGTCAGATTCGCTGTACGGTAATCATATAACATAGTCCGGATCCAGTATTGCATCGGTCCAATCTTAGGTAACGAGTTGTTGCATTCCCGGGGAAGGGCTGGCATAGTTCGTCCCGCAAAGTGGTCGGATTGTTTCAGTTTCCCTGCAATGGCAAGGTCACTGCTGCGTATTATTTCGAAATGTTTGGTATTGTCCCAAAACAATTCTTCAGCGTGCTGAATCTGACCTATAGGGTCCCGTGGGTCGTCTGTATTCAGGTCTTCAATCGTGACTCGGTTATCTCCTGTAACCAGGACCCGCAGTGCCCACACGGTACGATTTTCCCTTTTGGTCTTTGCTGCTGTCTCGTCATTCCAGATCTTCTCGCTGTCGTCTTGGCCCATAACCACGTCCTGTGGCCATTCCACCGTGTGGGTCGGCCTACCCCGCTTGTTGAGGGCTTCAAAGTGTTTTAGATTGATGAACATGGTATCCAGCTCACATGTAGTTTCTGACCTATCCTTCTCCAGTGACACCATCTTGAGTGGCCTTTGTTTGTGAGCGAGACCTGTACAATTCGGGCAGGTCTTTATTTTCTGTTTCCGACTTTCCAGTGTTCCTTCGGGTTGGACTTCTGAGCACTCAAACACCGTTTCCATTTCATCTTGTCGCAGGCACCCTCCATTCTGGTGACAGAATAGGTATTGGTCTTCGCTGATCGAGAATCTCTTCAATCCTCGGTGTAATCGGGCGTAATCAAAAGCAACCGTACCGGATCCATCAAACGGAAGTAATTTGGACGTGTCCCGTCTTGTTCTGCCCAGTAATAGGTCTGTTCGAACTCCCATGAGTCGTCTTGCCGCTTCCGCCTCCTCCTTTTCCTTTTCGGTGAATTCCTTCCCTTCAATGCCGTCTACAGGAAACTCCGGGTCTAGCATCCTGCCCTCGTCTCTTTCTCGTTGGTAGAAGTTGAACATGTCAAATCGGCGTATTCCCTCCTCAAGAGGGGACATGTCTCGGGTTACCTCTCGTCCTGGGAAAATAGCCTTTAATTCCTCTGGTATCGTGAACTCCCCATTCTTCTGGGGATTGAATTCCACAAATCGATATATGGAATTAGCTTCTTGAGCCCCTACTGCTCGGTTTCGTTTGAAGTCATATCTCACTTCTACTACACGGAATTCGCTGTGATTCCATATTCGGAATTCCATATTCAGTACACATCTAAGCCAGGGGGTACCTACCCTCGCAATAACGTTCCGATAGACTGCGTCGGCGCCAATAACACAAGTTCCCTCACGGTTGTCATAGAAGGTGTGGCGTTCGTCTGTCGGTGCAGTTTCTAACATACGGTGTTCGTATAGTTCGCATCCATTCTGAAATAACTCTCCATCATAGGTATCAAAGCTCCTAACCTCAAATATTTCCGGCTCGTCGGCCCGGCACGTATCTCGTACGATATCGAAATGCTTTTTCGCACCTTCGAATTCCTGATTCAAGTCCCATCGGCAAGCTGCCGGGCCATAGACGGATTCTCCTTTATCCAGAAGTTCCTGGAACTCCTCGGGACCCTTGAAGGTATGCGTCAACATAACCATAGGGTGAACCTCGCCGTCTCCTATTTTCTGACTCTCCGCTCTCTCAGCTTCGGTCCTAGGTTCATTCCTCCCGATTAATGCCTCATAATCCTTCTCAAATGCTTCTTGATCTTCCTTAAGATACGCTTCGTCGTCCTGGTCTGGCCACGTCGTAGTGGTCCAGAGGACTGGCTTACCAGTTTCGGTTTCCAATTCATTCAGAGGATTTTGTTGTCCGGATACATCAGTGGGGTGCGCATATCCTTTCGACTTTTGCCTCGCCACCTTTTGCTTGTGCGAGTCGTATTTCTTAATTTCCTCTTCGCCAATTGGGTAGCTCCTTGCTTTTGGAAATAGTTCTTTTAATGTGCTATAGTAATTCCATCCTCGGGACTTCCCGAACCAGTAAGCCGCTATCCGTTGGGCCGACGATAGGCGACTGAATACATCCGCCCAGTTCATATATCCGGCCATCCAGGTTGGCATTACTGTCGGTGTTGAAATTAACCAATCACGTACCGAGATGAATTTCTTGAATCGGGCTTCTAGGGTCACCGCTTTGCAGTGTTTATACCCGATGTTCACCAAGTTCCGGTGATCCCCTACTACGATGGTGGGAACTAAGTTCCAATGACCATGCTGTCTGTAGTAATCCATTGCGAGGGTCTCGCATTCTAATGGGGCAAGGGGTTTCATGGTGGGGTCCCATACTGCAGAATCGCAATCATGGATCTGAATATCCGCTCTCAATTTTTCATAATCAATATCGGCGGGGATGCCTTCCCGGCGAAGGGCTGAGATGCGTTTAAACTCACTCTCCAGTAAGCTGACTGAAAGAGAGATTTCCACATATCCCGCTCCTCCACCGCTTCCATCTACCATGGCTATAAATACTCGTAGTCCGGCTTCGATTTCGGCGATTGGCATGGGGGCGAATGGCCGGTCGGTATAACATTCTCGTAGATTTGCCAAGTCCACCCGGAACTGCTCAGTCCGGATTAACATGTCATATTCTACGCCTGGAAGTTTCTCTG
The DNA here is from genome assembly GCA_002726865.1 of Candidatus Bathyarchaeota archaeon. The sequence continues at coordinate 1,867 of PBSW01000004.1, read as the reverse complement.
CGGCCCTCAGTGGGCGACATAATTCGCAGTACTTGGGGTAGGGGTAATTTTTGGACATGTATCCTGAGATACCAACTAGTTGGGATAACTGATGCTGTTTAGGGATTGGGTCAAAGGCATCCAGAAGTTTTTTCTTCAGTTTAACACCCCATGTGACTCCTACCGAGGCGGTAATTGTGTGTCCCACTCCGGCCATGGTTTTGCGAAGTAATTCCTCCTTTCGCAGCCCAAGGGCGAGATTTTCCTTCCGGAGCATTTCCATGATCAGAGTCTTGGTGAGCAACGCGTCAAATATATTCCTCGCCGCCCAAGCAAGGTCATCTACATGGGTTCCGACAGGACGTCGCGGGTGTTTCGCCTTAATGGTTCCCACCTTATCGACAGTCCATCTTGCAACAACCTCTTCCATATTGGTCCGCATTTCTTTTTCGGCGTTGAACAACCGTAGAAACAAGTCTAGACTCTCTCCCTTATCCCCCGTGGTAGCAAATAATAGTTGTCCTGAGGCTACTAGGCGATCCGGGTAAAACCTCCGATCGTCCTCAAGAATCATTACATCTCTCAGGCTGGTTCTGCCCTTGGCGTGTTCATAATCAAGTTGCCTGGCCTCTTCAACAATCTTGGTCAATCTGGCCAGCCGTTCGCGTCTTGGTTTCTCGTCCCATGCTTCCTCGCTCGGATTTACCGGGAAATGTGCTGCAGATTCCAGCAGACTAGGTTTTACCTTGGTTGCTTTCATGATAGCTTCCATAATCTCCTTTTCGGTTTTGGGGAGAACCGGTCCCATATTGGACTCGTCATATGTCCAGTCTTCAGGTTCCTTGTCGAACGTTCCCTTGTGTACTCCTTCCTCCAGCAACTGCTGGGTTTCAGCCATCCATACCGTCCTTCTTCCTCCATTAATAATCATATCCTCAATGGCCCTGAGTCTCTTTTGTTGAAGTTTACTGAACGTGAACGCGTTTCTGCTTGAGGTGCGTACTGCTTTCATCGCTATATGCGCCCTAAGCTTGCCTATCACGATCAGTAGGGTAGATAATAACATGGGGGAATCAGTATAGATCGCTTCATTGGGTTGTAATTCTCCAATATAATAATGCGCGGCGTGTACCAATTCAGGAATGGTTCGTAGATTCTGATGGGTTTCAACTCCGATTGCCTTTAATTCGTTCGTCTTGCCCCACCAGATAGTACTGTTATTTTGAAATTCGGCAATTAAGAATTTTGCCCGGTCGGGGATCCTGGCAAAGTTAACTTTAAACGGGTTGAATATGGTGGCATCATGGGGCTGACGCCACCTACCAGTAAACATATTGGATATATCTTGCACTTCTCCTCCCTGCCCTATTATCTCACCTAGCGCGTTGGCTTTTTCTAGATCAATACATGAAATGGGAATCGCTTCCCCGCAGTCCTCCTTGTACGAGCATCCTGTACTGATCGTATGTAGATGTGCTTTCACCTCCGACACTGGTGCACCCGGGGCGTCCGATTCGTCTTCTGATTCTTCTGGACAAGTTGTCGTCTCGCTTTCAGAGGCCCCGCCAGTACCCTGTCTATCACCTCCAAGGTACTGGCTACCTAAAAATAAGGTTTGCTTTCATCTTCGCTCGAGACCCCTTCTTGTCCCAGCGACTCCTCATCGTGTTGCGCTTCATTACTTTCAATATCCGTGTCTTCTGTTTCTGAGATTCCATCCTCGGCATCCGTAAACACCCCTTCATCCGGGTGAGTTTCATCTGCCGTAGCGTCACTATCCTCTCCTTCGTTCGCAGATTCTTCTTCGGCTTCCAGTTCTGGTTCTGGATTCGCAGTAGCATTCAGCTCCGCTTGTATGTCTGCAGTATTAGTGGTGGTAAGGAAAGAT
>PBSW01000054.1 GCA_002726865.1 Candidatus Bathyarchaeota archaeon | reverse complement strand
TCGTCCACCTGAATTTGGACTCCACAGTGTCTACAATCCTTGTATTTGCCCACGATAGCAAAGGCGTAAAATAGGCATATAGTATACTCGATTGAACCAAACTAGTAGAAAGGTGTGAAGATGACTAGATTTTGGATGTGTTTTTCGGACTCCTCAAATAGCAGCCGCGTAGAGCGCATAGTGACGTAAGCTTAGTCCCTGAAGATGGCGAGGAAATTCTATCCTTAATGTTTTAAGAAAGATATAAGATAATTAGAGTTTATGTCGGACATTAACTGGAAAACCATTGGTGTTACTTCGCTTGTTTCGGCTATAATTGCAATTCTCGTTGTTTCTGGACTGATTATGAGCATCCCGATGATTCAGAATGCGTTACGTGGTCCTGAAGGAGTTCAAGGAATACCGGGAGACCAAGGAGCTCAGGGAATACAAGGGAACCAAGGGAACAGAGGGGCTCAGGGAGAGAGGGGTTTACAGGGAGCAGAGGGACCTGAAGGTCAATCCGGTGAACGAGGGTTAAAAGGAGATAAGGGCTTACAAGGGATACCGGGGGCAAAGGGACCACAAGGCGATAGAGGTATACAGGGGGCTGAAGGTGAACCATATAGTTTCGAAGGTGAATGGGTTACTAAATATGAATGGAGTTGGGAAGATGTCAACTCACTTTTGGATTATACATTTACTACAGAAGCAAATTTCATAATGATATATCCCGTTTTTTTCCTTGATGACGGTTATTTGAATTTATGGGTTACTGAAGGAAACACGGGTGAACCAATCGCGGGTTTTTTCTCAGGCGATGACGCTTCTATCTCTTCTCTTTTAATTCCCGGTAAAGGAACGTATACAATTTTCTTTTCAGCTGAGAATGTCCCTTTCTTTATGCTAAAAGTCTCAGAGTTCCTACCAACAACTTAAGGAAGTCTCTCATAACCTCCGTGTGTGTGTGGGGCTAAACTTTAACCCCTAATACGCGTAACACCCAACCAGATATATTATGGTTCAAGTCAAGTCCAATGCTGCTAAGCTGAGTGTTCGCATAAAAGTTAATAAGAATATTATTCATTCAAATAAAAACGAAATAGATCTTGAGGGTAAACAGTGAAGTACCGTATTTTAGGTAGAACCGGCGTCAAGATTTCACCACTAGCATTAGGCACAGCTAACTTCGCAGACCCCACACCTGAAAACGAGGCAATAAAGATCATTGATCGAGCCATTGACGCAGGCATCAACCTAATCGATACCGGCAATACATACGCTAATGGCGAAAGTGAACGCATCATCGGCCGAGCTCTGAAAAAGAATGGTAAACGAGAGCAGGTGCTTTTATCCACAAAGGTACATTACCCCGTTGGCCCAGGACCAAATGACAGCGGAAACTCCCGACTCCACCTGATAAAATCCTGCAGAGAATGTCTTAAACGCCTTCAAGTCGAGAGAATAGACCTTTTCCAGTTGCACAGACACTCAGATGATTCTCACATTGATGAAACTCTTCGAGCCTTAACAGATCTAGTTCACTGGGATATGGTCACGTATATAGGAACCTCAACTCACCCCGCATGGAAAGTGCAGGAAGCAATCATGACCAGCGAGCTCAAAGGCCTTGAACGCTTCGTATCCGAGCAACCACCCTACAATCTCCTCGACCGTCGCATTGAAAACGAATTAGTCCCTATGTGTCAAGCCAATGGACTAGGAATCTTACCCTGGTCACCAATGGCTATGGGGATCCTAGCTGGGCGTTATAACTCCATGGATTTTCCAAAAGACTCTCGTGCTGCTTTAAGAGGGGGTATATACGCAGAAAGGGTTACACCGCAAGGTATAGAGGTTGGAAAAAAATTCGTCGTATTAGCTAAGGAAAAAGGGTTGACACCTTCACAACTGGCGCTCCTCTGGGTTAAAGACCAACCAGGTATTACAGCACCTCTAATTGGCCCACGAACACTTGAACAACTTGAGGATTTCTTACCTGTTTTGGAAATGAGGCTTGATAATGAGACGAGAAAAGCATGCGATGAGTTAGTTCCTCCCGGAAGTGCCGTGGCGAACTTCTATAACTCAGCCACATGGATGAAGATGATAGTTGCGAACAGCTGGAGTGGATTAAATTAAGTTATCTGAAATTGGAATTTGAGAAGGGGGGCGTCTTCTATGCGCGTCTAATTGAAGAAGAAGCACCAAAGACCTGTATAATTATCAAGGAACGTTTACCTTTCGAATATAAATTCCATCAAAGCATAGTCTCTGGACAGGCATTGGTCACTTTGCCTCCTGACTTGACTGTCGAACGAGAAAACCAGCGAGTTGCTGGGATACTACCGGGTGCAGTCTGTTTTCTCGTTAGAGATGATCCTGTTCATGTTCCAGATGAAATATACATTGCTTATGGTCTATTCATCTCAAGAGGCCTAACTGTTGATATGAAGCAGCCAGTCAACGTTTTCGCAAAAATAGAAGATAATCTCGAAGAACTAATGAAAGTGGGTAAACGTGTACTTATGGAGGGAGCTGAGGTCGTACGCTTCAGCCTCGCGCTTGCAGGATGATCTTAATCCTGTACATTTGGACAAATTGGCGAAAATATTCTCTAGCATGCGGGTCCTCGCGCTTCAGATTAGGTAAGGTCTAGATGGAAATTATAATTTTAACCCTCAAACCCACCTACTTACTCCTATATCCCTATCTACCTACTAATCAATAACCACAAACAGTGGCGGTTAATGTTAAAGTGTGAATTATTAAATGCATTTCATTATACGTAAAGTGCACCTATGTTGAGGTTTATGGTTATACTGCGAGAGCGGGTTTCCAAGTTTCCATCACCCTCCTAAAGATACACCATACTACCTCTCTAAAAATATCCCTTTTCAAATGGAAACCACCCAGTTTTAAGCTCCTTAACGCTCCTCAGATTTTCCCCAGAATCATTTGTCAAGAAGCGTCCACAGAGAACAATATGTATCAAAATCAGGGGTAATTAGGCGCGTATTTAACTCGCTCGACCCCTCTAACACGAACGGAATCCCTGCGCGGAAGTAGCCCTTTCAGGTGTCTGGTGGTGTTTTTCAGGATAGTTACCAAGTATTGGTATGAAGTATTGTATCTAGAGCCCTCTTTTTTCGTGTACCAGGTACTTTGTGGGCATATCCAAAAGTGATGATAGCAGCAATGCTGGCGGTTGGGGGGATGTTGAGGGTCTCCCTGAGCCTTACCTCGTTGTAGTCCCCTATCCAGCATGTGCCGATACCCTGGAGGTGGGCGGCAATGACCATGGTTTGAAGTGCGATGACAGTGTCCGTAAGGCCCCAGCGTTTGGTGATAGGATCGTTGGTAATGTATGCCCCGACAATAGTGAAAGCGCTCGTGCGGATGTGGCGGTTAAAGAACCCCCCGCCGATTCTGTCCTTGATGTTCTGATCGGTGATAAGGAGGAAGTGCCAGGGCTGGCGGTTGACAGCGCTTGGGGACTGGCGGCCTGCCTCCAGGATCTTGTCAATCTTATCCTGGGGGATTGGGGTCTTAGCATATTTCCTGACGGTGCGACGGGTGAGGAGCTGGTCGATACAGTCCATGGTGGTTGTAGAGGTGAGGCGGGTTATGTGTGTGGTGGTAATCCCAGTACCTCCCTCCTCTCGTCGGGGTGTCCTCCGAATCACTTGCCAGGACTCATCTTCAGAGACAAAAAATGAGATACATGTGACAACCGAAACGAGCCAAATATAGGTTTTTTTACATCATCTGTTTTTCAAAAGGGGGAATGAGGACATTGTTTTCAAGGTGTATATGCTGGAATAGATCTGTTTCCAGATCTTTCAGCTTTTTATATGTTGTTTCGTATGTTGAGCACACGTCTTCAGGTACTCTATACTGGTCTGTTACCCTTCTGAGCTTTTTCAGAATATCCCCCGCCCCATCATGTACTTTCATTAACTCCCCGTTCAAATCAACTATCCTCGCCAATTGAGATGCAGTAGGGTTCTTCACATAGTCCCTGATCACTGGAAAAACGATCTCCTCCTCCTGGATTAAGTGCTGGTCAATGTCCATCTTGAGATTATGGAAAAGCCTGTAAACTTTTGATAGAACCTCTCCATGGCTCGCCCCGTGGACCCGCAGTATCGTGGTCAATAGGTCGCTCAACTGAGGGAGCTCAGTGCGTAGATGTACATGGTGGGTATTTACAAGATGATCCATGAGCTTAGGCGCAGATTCTGTTCTCCAATCGACGTCCTTCCGATCCTGACCCCGAATATCCTGATAGCTATCTCCCAACCTTCCAAGGACATCAGATTCATCAAAGCCCTTCTCCTCAATAGCTTCCAATAAAGGTCTTTGCCCTCCACAACAAAAATCAATTCCATACTCCGTGAAAATTTCACTAGCCTTTGGAAATCTTGAAACGATATCGCCTATTTTCTCTGAACTCGAAAAAAGTGGCTTCATTTTAGTTCTTAGGTCTCTCTGTTGGAGGCATATTAATCTTGTTTTTACCCGAAAGCACATTTCTTGAGGTGACCGTGAACACGAAAAAGCCTTTATTACGAGCGAGTGAGCGCGTGTTTTTATATATTTACCAATAGAGCGAGAAAGAGAGGGCGTTGCCATTCCATCCCCTCGGTCAGGGACCGGCAGTGTATCATAGGAGTAGCCCGGCTATCGCTTCTAGAGTGTTCTCGATGCCATCTGTGAAGCCCATAGCGTTGATCTTGTTGAATCTGTCATCGTACTCTGGATTAGACGTCAACATGTCAATTAGCCTAAGAAGCATTCCTCTGTTAACGTCATCCTGATGGATCGCCTCGGCAAATCCGAGCTCCTTGGCTCTCCTCGCGTTTGCATACTGTTCCGTATGGTTAGGAGTAGGAATGATGATGCTTGGTTTGCTGTAGCAGATGGACTGCATAATTGTGTTATGGCCTCCCCTGCAGATAATCGCGTCCGCAGCCTTGAGGTACTTGTATCGATCCTCAACCCATGGAATAACCGTCAAGCTCCCGGATTTGACCGGGTCAGAGCCTCTTTTGGGATTCCCTGTGGACATTACTACCTTAATATCCCTGGGAAATCTTTCTAAGATTGGCTCCAACATTTTGATGAGAGGGATCTTCTCCTGTATTGGCCCGCTGATGGCTGCATAGATCAATTTGTCGGTCTCCGACGCCCCCGCCTCTTTCCTTACCTCCTCGGAACCCCGCACATCTTCCGGCTTCCTCTCTAGAATGAAACCCCCTATTTTGACACGGTCCTTGTAGAGTTGGGGTATCCTGAGAGAATCAAGGCAGATCGTATAGGGCCTCGGAAAGTCGGGAATGATGATAACGTCGCTGGAGCCCCATCCCCCGCTTAGCATTGTCATGATGCCCCCGTCAACAATCTTCGTGATGTTCTGGTTTAACTGAGAGGCAGGAATCATGAGCCTGAACTGGTTGATAATCAGAACCACTGGGATCCCAAGGAGCTTCCCGGCTGCTAGGGTGGAGAGACGGGAATCAGAGACCACAATGTTAGGCCTGAAGGACTTTATGTATTCCATCTCCGCTTTAATCTGCTTCATGAGCGTTGTGAGAGCGAAGACTCCTTGTTTCAAGACTGTAGCCTTAAGGTCGATCCTACCTGTAGAATCCGATACCAGACTGATCGCGGGGCTTTTTACCACTGGGAACCCTTGCCGCCTTACAAACTCCACGGCCTCCAAATAGGTGGAGAACATTACCTCCGCCCCCCGCCGTTTCAGTTCCATAGCGACTGGGATGGTCCTACCTACGTGGCCTAGTCCTATTCCGCAGGGGCCGATATATACTCTCGAACCATCAAAGTCCAACGATATCCCCTCATCAGATTTCCTTGAGCTCCACCCTTACGGTTCTGCCCCCTGGCTCCTCCTCTGTGAAGATGATTGCCCTAAACCTGAATATATCTGTCCCTGGGATCATCCAGGATTCAGGAGGTAGATACGCCTTGAGGCAGCACTGGGTAAGGAACTCCTTAGCGTTCCACCCCCAGTCTACAGCCACCTGGGGTAACAGCAACCCTCTGTTGGACCCCCGATCCACTATAAGCCCGTCTCTCCCGATCCGGACGTGTTCGGGAAGATCTTCTAGGCACTCCACCACGATTTTTTCAGGAGGCGTGAGCACACTAACCTCCACAGCAATGGATTCCATCTCATCAAGACCCACTGGGGGGAATCTATGGTCCTCCAGGGCGGCGCTCACAGCAGCCTTCGATACTACGTCCACTAAAGGCATCAATGGATAAGGGAATCCTATGCACCCCCGTAGGCTATGATTAGATTCAGAAGCATTTTTGAGTGTAACAAACACACCACAGATCGTCCTCAGCTTCTCGGACACATCTTTCTGACTAGGAGGGTTTCCCCTACCCAGAGCCGCCTTGATGGACCTCCTCGCAAAGCCAACGAGAAACGCTCCGTCCCTTGAGTTGAGTTCAAAGCTCAATTGTGTCGCCATCGATAACCATTTTCGGGGCCTTATAAAGAATTTTCAGGCTTTGTCACGTCAGTGATTCTCGAGGTCTTGAAGATTTCCTCAACGATCCTTTCCCAATAACTCCCGTGTGAGTAGACTTTCTCACAGTGACTACTAGACTGCCAGAACTTGTCATACCCCTTGAGAGTTTTCTGAGGAACCTCTTCAACAAGCTCATCTCGGGATACTTTGTTCAATACTGCACTGCAAAATGTACATTGATCCCCTACAGGATAAAGCACAAGACTATGCTCTGTACCTACATATGCAAGCATTTCCTCGTCCCTGCTACATTTCACGAGGAATGCATCCACGTCCCTCCTCCTGGAAGAGGGTTAGATCCCACTCCATAAGATAAGTCCCTGCTCCATCCCCCTTTCCAGAAGCTCAGCATTTGGGGAATTTCTTGAGAACTCAGTCTTATATCCGCATATCAGAAATCAACGGTTGAGTGAGCCCAGCATAGCATCAACCAGAAAGGATGGTGTCATTATATCCCCCGCCTAAGCCACAGGTTCTTCTGTATCGGAGCACACAAAACAGTTTCCCAGATCAAGCGCTTCTACAACCTTCACTGTGACCAGGTTTGGCTTTAATTTCCATTGCAGTCTTGGAAAAGGAACTCCGTGTATGATCCTAAGGTTGTACGTATATATCTCACACCTGCCGCAGTAATTCACGACAGACGCCCTTGATGATCCTTTCCCACTCTGGATCTGAACCTCTCCCTGACGCTACTACGAATGATTGGTAAAATCATGCCTCATTGTCTAAAGTCTCCCTCTTGAGACTCCCCATGTAGATCACACCGATCTTCATAATGCCCTTAATACCCATTATTTCAATGGCAACCTTGAGTATTGTGTCTTTATCCCAAGTCATCAAGAAAGAAGGTATATCGCCACACATGCCCCTTTAAGAGCCGCCACTATGCGATTACCCGATTCAAAAGGTCTCTCCGGAGATTTTTGTCCACGGAAGGGGGCTCCCTCTATGTATGATTACGGTGACAATCACATGTTTCTTCATCACCCTAGTAAAGCCTGCGACAGATTTATTCATCTATACATTTAGGACCGAGCTTGACATCGGCTCCCAGATAATTTGAGCCTATTTATATCTAGATCAAAGGCAGCATCAATCTAGAACCGCTCGCTCCGTATCTAAACGGGGCAGATTCCAGTCTTTGGGGTAGAGACGCTTTTAATTAGATGGATTCTCCGAGTAATCAAATAAGCTCTTCTGATTCTGGATCGGAGCAATCGTAATACGGACCCGAGGGACACCATTGGTGACATACCGCTTCGACGAGCTCTTTACTACAACGAGCTTATCGTCGGTATAGGCAACCTCGTTCAGGCCATCCAAGACCGACTTTTCAAGGTTGTCCAGATCCGGAGTGGTCGACACCCAGAAATCAAGACGCCTGGTCTTAGGCCGTCGCATATAAAAAGTAAGGGAAACCACAACGGGCAAGGCAAAGGGCCTCTCGAAGTGTTTCTTCGCCTCGGTCTTGACTATAGTTTCCCAGTCCTTGACCTTCTTGGGGGTAAAGGCGAATCTCCTCTTGCCCTTGGTGACTACCCGCGCTCTAGCTTTGGGGACCGGATTCCCTGCCACCTCAAAAGTCACACGGCTCAAAACGCGCTCTTCGCCTCCTGAGAAACCCAAATCTGGTGGGAGAAAAGCCTTGCCCTCTGAAGAGATACAAAGCGCGTCAGGATATATACCTGCAGACTGTGCTGCACTCGCTGCACTCTACAGTCTGATTTTCCGTATCATCACCTATTTGGGCGTGCATCCAGCTCCCGCAGTTGACACACTTGAAGAAGAAACCTGTGTCTCCATTCCCATCTGAGAATCTTAGCACGTTAGGAGACGCAAGAACATAGGAGGACCCCGGAGGTCTCTTCAGACCAAGCCTTGAGGCCTTGAGCCGGATAGCATTCGATGACCTATCGGGAAACTCTTGGCCGATTTCGTCAAAGGAGGTGCCTGCAAGATACATGGACCTGAGCATTCGCTCTTCTACCTCCGACCACGGTGTTCCTGACATTCGGCATATTCACCATCCCTATTCACAGTCTTTGTGTCCAACTAGAGGCCCACCTCCAAGGGGCTACCACGCCAGTTAGTGGAGGCGCGATTAAGCGTAAACATATATCGATTCCAAGAGCTCCCGCCCACCTAGGTTAAGCCATCTTCCGTTTCGACTATACGCCTCAAAATTTAGTTATGATGATTTTGTTGCAAAGAAAGAGCAAATTCATGCGCAGACCACCGAAAATCTTATTTATGTTTTATCTCATGCGTTTAAATATCATCCCAAAAACCTGAGACATTCACACGTTGTATTGATCGACTAAATTACCATTTGGAAATAACCTTAGGTTTGCATCAATACCTTTAATTCTCCTTTTGGATACGATTAGACAACAAATACCTGAGTGCACGCGACAAAAGGTTTAATGGAAACTTGGTCAAACATAAAGCGAGTCCCATGGATATTGATGTCATCTCGGAACCTCAACTCAAGGAACCCATAATGATTGCGGCGTGGCCAGGAATGGGATTCCTGGCAAAGATCTCGGCAGACTTTCTCCGCTGCCGCCTAGAGGCGGATAAGTTTGTAGAGATTCGATGTCCCCAGAACGTAACCATCTATAAAGACAGTCTCGCAAAGCTCCTCTCAGTGAGGCACAGATTCTTTTGTGTTCCGGATAAGAACCTCATCATATGTGTGGGGGACTCCCAGCCCTCCTCACCAAAGGAGGCAATCAACCTCGCCGAGCAGGTCATTGACATTGCTGAAAAGTACAATGTTAAGATGATTTATACTATGGCAGCATATCCCAGTGATTATCCTGATACCCCAAAAGTCTACGGCGTATACAATAATAGAAAGCTGAAGGAACGCCTCGAGGCCTACGGTATTGAATTTCTTGAGGGAGAAGGGGCTGTGAACGGCCTCAATGGCATTATCATAGGGATCGCAAAGAACCGGGGCATCGATGGCGTTTGTCTTATGGGAGAGATAAAATATACTAACATCCCTCAACATCTTTCATCCAAAGCAGTTCTGGACAAGTTATCCGCCCTCCTAGAGTTCGATTTGGACACCTCCCAACTCATAAAGCGGGCCGAGAAGATCAACGCCTCTATTCGCATGAGCCTAGGGGAGCACGAGAACTACGCAGAATATGAGAGGAACGATGAGAAGAACATACGATATATCAGTTAAAAAGGTCGAAACCTTTTTTTTAACTAGATTAGATCCCGACTACCTCAAATATTTTTTTTGAATGACTAGAACTAGACGGATAATTTCTGTTCTGAATGAAGGTCTGACTCAATAGTATAGAAGAACTCTATCCCTAGATATTTCTCATTGTTGTTTATACACGCCCGCTGGGTTTGGAGAAGGCTGAGAAGAACTGCTCCTACAAAATGGCAGAGTCGCACTTACTATGAAATGTTAATGGAATTCCAGCCGGGGACCACATAATTAACATAACTTAGTATCTTTCCTCAAATTACCCTAAAGGTTCGAAATAAATGAGCTGTGTAATTTCATTACCCATAGCTTAGAGGATATTAACTCGTATTCCCTCTCCTTTTTCTAGTCGCGAAAAGCCAGAACTCAAGATGTATTTCAATTTTCAAATAGAGAAATACGTCTAATGTTAAAATATCCCTTTTAAAGCAACGTGCATGTGTTCCCTTAAGAATAAAAATTCATTTCGGGTAATCACTTATATATCGATTATCAAACTATGAGATGATATCCTGGGACGAGATTGAATGAAAGTCTCTGAAACGATCTGGTGGATTAAAGTGATTGCAGCCGTTGGCGTGGCTATAATCACCTCGATATTGCAAGTTTTCTTTCCGCTCAGGGGAGAGAGCACTTTTTTACTCGGTGCTATAATCTTTTTGGGTCTTTCGGACGTCCTCTCCAACAGGAATGGAGTCGAGAGAACCCGGGGCCTTAAGATAGGTGTGGGTGCTTTTTTCTTCACATGGATAACATCGTGGGTCCTCTTCTTCACCATATTCCAGACGATGGGTTAGGAAGAATTCTCTGTGTCCAGACGGTACTGAATAAAGTCTGACCAGGCCATAAAGTAGCCCACGTCAAACTGGGAATGGGTATTACCTTTGATATAGCCTCTGAATCCATTTAGATATCGTATCATGTTCTGGGGGTCAAAAGGTGCGCGATTAAGGAAGTCACGGCTATCACCGGTTCGGATACTTGTGAGGATGCCATCAAACGCCTTGATATACCCATTCTGGTACTCTGCGCCCCCGAACCGCTTCTTTCTGAGGGATTTGATCGCCTTGGAGGCTTCAGAGAACTTTCGCTCTTTGAGGTTGTCAAAGAAGGAGATAATATCGTAACTAACTTTTTTTGTTGACATCGATAATTTTTCCTTTTCTAATAATCTTTGTC
>PBSW01000053.1 GCA_002726865.1 Candidatus Bathyarchaeota archaeon | reverse complement strand
CGCATCGCCATGAACGAAGCCTCGATCCAACAGAGAGATCTTCATCTCGGTCTCTGGTATGAACGAACCATTCAGGTAAGCAAGTCTGTGGGACAACTAGATTACAATTGTTTCGCGAGTTATTTAACTTTCAAATATTCTTCGATGCAAACGCAAGAAGAATGTAAGATTCATTACTGGGATGAAGGATTATAGGCTACTCGAATTAGACTTATGGGTACGAGGACTGTATCGGATAGGTGAAAAGTTTGAAGAAGGGAATATACAGATCTAGGTTGGGACGTCCCGCTCAGAAAGAAGCAGCAGCTTTCATGTCCTCATTGAAAGACGATGAGTGGATCTACAAAGACGATATTCTAGGCACAGAAGCACACGAGATAATGCTCCACGAGAATGGTCTTCTTGAGAAGAAAGAGCTAAAAGAGATCTTACGTGCTCTCGAAGCTCTCCTTCCGAACTATCCTCCATCTAACACAACGGACTTTGAAGACATCCATGAATTCATAGAATCCTCGATCACGCAAAAAGTTGGCGATGAACTTGGAGGAAAAATCCATACTGGTCGTTCGCGGAATGATCAGGTTTCTGTGGCTATTAGAATGCGTATGAGGACAGAGATAAATTGCCTGTCGAAAGGGATACTACAATTCGTCGAAGAACTGTTGGACAAGGCCGAAATTCATGCGACGACAGTTAACATTTTGTATACTCATACTCAGCATGCACAAATTGGGACTTTTGGTCACTATTTGCTCTGTCAGGCTGACATCTTCCTTCGCGATCTAGAACGACTGAAGGAACTCTACCGGCGCGTGAACATGTCGCCGCTTGGGGCAGCAGCCATTGGGGGTACTAGTATGAAAATAGACAGAAACCGCACCGCTACTTTGCTGGGCTTCGATGGGCTAGTTGAGAATAGCATTGATTGCATTAGCTCACGCGATGTTATACTAGAATGTGCAGCTATCTTAGCTCTAATTGCAACAAATCTCAGTAGAGTTGCTGAGGATCTCATTCTCTGGTCCAGCTCCGAATTTCGATATGTGGAATTAGCCGACGAATATGCTTCCACATCGAGTATAATGCCACAGAAGAAGAACCCGTGCACAATAGAACTGGTTCGTGGAAAGGCTGGAATAGTCCAGGGGCATATGATGGGTTTGTTCAGTCTCACCAAGGGCCTGTTGACGGGGTACAACCGTGATTTACAGGAGATGAAACCTGCCATTCATTTTGCTTTCACCGCAGTATTGTCTTCTCTCGAGATCATGAAGGGCGCATTCGCCACGCTAAAAGTTGATGAAGTTCGCTTGGATGGGGAAGCAAAAAATAGTCATGCTCTGGCGCTTGACCTGGCCGAGACGCTTGTAACTGATTTCGGGTTCACTTTTCGGGAGAGTCACAAGATGGTGGGACAGCTTGTAGCAACTTCTGTAAAGAAAGGTATTGCGCTTAATAGACTCTCAGCGAATGAAATTTCCTCTACTGCAAGAAAGGTTCTTGGAAAACAGATCAGAATGAAACCTGAACAACTAAAGAAAGTTTTCAATCCGCATCTCTCAATAGAACGTAGAAGATCGCTCGGAAGTCCTTCCATTGGCGAGGTCAAGAGAATGCTTGGTGACCGAAGACAAATTCTCGATCAACACAGGACGAGCTACAATCTTCAAGTCGATCGGCTTGAGGGGTTCCTCGATATTTTGTCTAAAAGAGTTAAGAGATATCTGGGTGGCACGTAAGGGATAAGGAAGAATTAGAATTGTCCAAAAATACAAGAATAGTAGTGTCTGCCTTTTCCGGGGGCCTGGATTCAACTGCAGTAGCTATACTCCTAAAGGAAAAATATGGCTACAAGGAAGTAGTTCCTCTGCTGTTAGATGTAGGACAAGGAGAGGCAGAGATTGCACTGGCAAGAGAGCGCACTAAGAAGCTTGGTCTCCAATTGCATTTCATTGATGCAAAAGAAGAATTTGTGAAAGACTATGTGCACAAATGTATCAAGGCCAACGGCAGTTACAATGGTTATCCTGTGGGCACTTCGATGACGCGAGTATTGGTAGCTTCTAAACAAGCACAGCTCGCCGAAGAGTTGGGGGCCGACGCAGTTGCCCATGGGTGTACAGGAAAAGGGAATGATCAATATCGAATGGAATCAGCATTCCGGTATTACGCTCCAAAAGCGAAGATAGTCGCGCCAGTGCGGGAGTTGGATCTTAATCGCTCAATGGAGGAGGATGTTCTGAAAAAACATGGAATAGATCCGAAGCCAAGCTGGATGACAAAGATCTTGGGGGGCGATGTCAATTTGTGGTCTCACTCTATGGGGAGTGGTCAAGTGGAGGATCTTGAGACACAGTATCCGGATGACTACCTGTGGGTTGCTTCTCCTGAAAAGGCTCCCAATAAAGCAAGACGCATCTCTATCAACTTCAAAAAAGGTGTCCCGGTAAAAGTTGACGATGTAACTGGAGTTGCAGATATGATCTTGTATCTGAACAAGCTTGGGGGTGAAAATGGCGTTGGACGAATAGATATATTGGAAGATGGAATTGTCGGGTTAAAATCACGGGAGCTATACGAGGCACCTGCTGCTTCAATCTTGATGACAGCTCATGCGGATCTCGAGCTCCTGACTATGACTAAGGATGAACTACGCATGAAACGTGATGTAGATCGGATCTGGGCTGATATAGTCTATCATTCTATGTGGCTTCACCCTCTGCGGAAAGATCTAGACGCTTTCATAGATGCTACTCAGGAGCATGTCAGTGGAACCATAGATGTGGAACTATACAAGGGGAACATGACAATTGTAAAACGCGTTTCCAGAGATGGACTATTTCTCCCAGAGTTACGATCTCTCAAGACGGGAGGATTCGATCAGCGTCAAGCTACAGGCTCTGTGAACCTTTTCTCCCTCCAGTACGAGATCTTTGGGGAGCGCGGGAGGTAGTCTTCTCAGCGGTTTTACTCAAGACTCTGAAGAAACAGCTACTCGCGCCTGTATGACACGCCACTCCTTGCTGGTTGACAACATAGAGTAGTCCATCGCCATCGCAATCAACTAGGACATTTACTATGGGCTGAAGGTTCCCAGATGTCTCGCCCTTTTTCCAGAGTCTGTTCCGCGATCTGCTCCAGTAAGTCGCGTATCCGCTTCTGAGCGTTTCGGTGACTGCCTCCTTGTTGGCGTAAGCGAGCATCAGTACTTTGCCTGTAGCGTGGTCTTGCGCTATAACCGGGACTAAGCCGTTTCCCTTTTTGAAATCTATCTGCTTGATGGATAATGAATTCATCTAATCCTTACCTCAATTCCCTGATCTCTGAGAAACTCCTTGACCTCTTGAATAGTATGCTCTCTGTAATGAAAGATAGAAGCAGCTAACGCGGCATCAGCCATTCCCTTTCTGAAGACGTCGACTATGTCACTTGAACTCCCGCACCCTCCACTGGCTATTACGGGCAGACCTGAATTCTTCGACACAATTCTTGTTAGCTCGAGATTGTACCCGTCCTTGGTGCCATCTGCATCTATGGAAGTCAACAAGATCTCCCCTGCTCCGAGTTCTTCAACCCTCTTGGCCCACCAAACGGCGTCTAGGCCAGTCGGTTTCCGACCGCCATAAGTGAAGACTTCGTACCCGGATTGTGGCTTGGATCTAGCTGAAACCCTTGAATAATCTGATCTTACTCCTTGACTTTTGGCATCTATGGCGACAACGACGCATTGTTGTCCAAATCTTTCTGCTAGTGTGGAGATCAGAGATGGCTTTGTAACTGCTGCAGTATTCACAGATATCTTGTCTGCACCACTACAAAGGATCAGACGTGCATCATCCAAAGTCCGGATTCCGCCGCCTACAGTGAACGGAATGTTGAGAGTACGAGCGACCCGACGAACCATGTCTCTGAGAATATTTCTTCCTTCAGTTGATGCGGTTATGTCTAGAAAAACAAGTTCATCGGCTCCCTCATCGCAGTATCGACGCGCTAGCTCGACAGGGTCTCCAGCATCATCGATTCCAGTAAAGTGGACGCCCTTAACAACGCGTCCTTTGTCAACGTCAAGGCAGGGGATTATGCGTTTGGACAAAGGCATACTATTCAGTCACTCCATGAAGGATCTTTTTCTTTACTTCTTGGAGCGTAATCCTTCCCTCGTAAAGGGACTTACCAAGAACTACGCCTCCAGCTTCCGCTCTCTTCAGCTCTAGTACATCTGACGATGAACGAATTCCTCCACTGGCTAGAACTTTCATGTCCTTGTTTCGAGTAAGACTTCGAATTCCTACTAAATCCGGGCCCAAAAGCGACCCGTCACGATCTACGGAAGTCAACAGGAAGCGTTTGACTCCTCTCTCCATAAAGAGATCAAGTGCTTCTTTGGTTCTGAACTTCGTGCGTTTGAGCCATCCTCCTACCATGACATTTCCCATCTTGTAATCTAAAGCGACAAGAACTCTGTCCTCTCCGTATTCCTTTACCAGTTGAGAAATTACAGTGGGGTTACTAAATGCAAGGGTACCTAAAACTACCCGCTCTGCCCCTTTCTGCAGAAGGTCTTCAGCCATTTCCTTGGTTCTTATTCCGCCAGCAATCTGGAATGAAGCCGATGCTTTGCGGAGAAGATCATTGATAAGCTGTTGGTTCTCTCCTCGCCCAAGGGCTCTATCGATATCAACTACATGAATCAAATCTGCTCCTTGCTGTCTCCATCGTTCTGCTGTAGCTATTGCGTCGTCAGAGTAATGTGTCAGATGCGAAAGATTACCCTCACGTAGACGGATCACTTTCCCATCTATCAAGTCAATGGCAGGAATAATTTCAAACTGTTCTGACATGTTCATCGTCTGCAGAGCTCTACGTACCGTTCTAGGATCTTAGCTCCTGTTACTCCTGACTTTTCCGGGTGGAACTGAGTTCCAAAAATATTTCCTGCAGATACTGCAGCCGGGAAGGTAACTCCGTAATCAGCTTCTGCAGTGATTATTCCGCGGTCTCTGGGTACCGGATAATAAGAGTGGACGAAGTAGACCCATTCGCCGTCTGAGACACCTTCAAGAAGAGGTGATTCAGAGGTTATTCTTAGCGTATTCCAGCCCATATGAGGAACTTTGAGGGGGCCGCCAAGACGTTTTACGCTGCCATTGAAGAACCCAGCTCCTTTACTCGTACCTTCCTCGCTCTTGGGGAAGAAGAGCTGAAGCCCGAGGCAGATCCCCAGAAGTGGTACACCTCTCTCGCGGAGACTGTTAATGGATTCTCTATTTCTTGCGATAGACGCAGCTCCCGCATCGAAGCTGCCCACTCCCGGCAGGACAAGGCCGTCAAGCTTCTCTGGGGACGGAAGTAGTTTGCCGATGCGGACCTTAGCTTTTTGTCGTTCCAAAGCACACTTTAGACTGTACAAGTTGCCGGAGCCATAGTCTAGAATAGCTACTTCCGGCGTCAGAGGACACCCTTTGTTGATGGGGCTCCTTTTCCGTCTCTAGTCCAAGCCTGCCGGAGAGATAGTGCCATTGCCTTGAATCCTGCCTCGGCTTTGTGGTGATCATTGTCACCATACTGAACCTTAACGTGAATGCATATTTCTGCAGAGTCGGCGAGAGATCTTAGAAAATGCTCTACATCTTCTCCTGCCATATCTTCTAGCATTTCGCGGCGGATCTGGAGATCAGTTATTGCAAAGGGCCTGCGAACCAAGTCTATTGAGCATTGAGCTAGTGCCTCGTCCATAGGAACCGTAGCGGAGCCAAACCTCGTAATCCCATTTCGGCTACCTAATGCCTGTTTGACAGATTCTCCTAACGCAATAGCAACGTCCTCAGTTACATGATGGTCGAGATCTCCCTTAGACTCAACACGCAGATCCATCTTGCTATGACGTGCCAGTGTATCTAGGAGATGGTCTAGGAATGCTATCCCAGTGTTGTTGACCGCATTACCTTTTCCGTCCAAGTCTAGCTCCACACTTACCTTCGTCTCTGATGTCTTGCGTTTCAGGACACCGCGTCTCAATTGTATCTCCTCACTTCTTCAAACACGGTGGGAAGATCATTGATCGACCTGATTAGAATATCTGCCCCTTGTTGGATGAACATGTTCCGTTGGAGCTCCGGGTCAAAGCTCATCACTCCCGCAAATAGGAATCGAGGATCTTCGAGAGAAGCTCTTTGACACATTAACAAGTCTTCCATCGAATCGCCTACATATAGAATGTGTCGAGCTCCCAATAACTCCTTCGATACATTGAGCAGTGGATACGCTGAAGGCTTGGAAAACCTCTTGATTGCATCTTGCTTCTGGTTCTGTGCTACCGCATTGATCTCGTCGGGGATGAAGAACGAAACCTTGTGGTCGAAGAAATCCATCATTGGTCCCAATCTGAACCTGGCTGCGGCAGCTGGTCTCCCAGTGACGAGGCCAAATGTAGCCGATGGTATCAGGGACTTCAACCGACTTAATGTGGTGGGCATAGGGATCAGGCACTCTTGCTCAATGAGCCCTTTGGTCTGGTGCAGTCGAGCAGGTCGTCCGACAATTTCTTGCAGTAGCTTTTCTCCATAATATATCTCGTCAAATATGGTGGGGATCAGGCTATTGCCAGGATCCTTTTCCGGATACTTGAAGAGCTGCCTAAGAGCAACAATTGTGTCTACACCTATACGGGACCCAAGAACATTTTCTACGGCTGAAGTACCTGTAGAATCAATGGTAGCAGTAAGAGACAGGATATTAGTTTCTAGATGGCGTATTGATTCTTTGGGGTTTTGTGCATTTGCTCTGATTAGAGATGCTGTTGCATCCAGCTCCTCCAAACAGTCAGGTAAAGGCCTGTTCCGTACTTCTTCTTGGGAACGGTTTGCAAGTGCTTCGAGGGACTTCGAGGGGAGAGTGCCTAGCGCCGTGAGGAGGAGGGCGTAGACTGTATCCCAATCATTGTTGAAACCCCCTGTTGCTCGGAGTGCATAGATAGCTTTTCTCGATACTTCTTCAGCCAGTATTTTTTCGCCCACTGTTCTAGAGAGTAGGATTGCAACAGTTTCTTGAATGGTCGTATCATATGACTTCCTTACGTCGACCAAGACACCGTCACAGTCGAAAATAATCGCATCAACAAGACGAAGTCTCTCGGGAGATTTCCTACTTACTAGTATAGTGTTGTCCGAGTTATCGAGTGAAGTATACGACTCGTCCCACTGGCTCGTCAATTCTTTCGCCTGGAAAGCCTTTCTGAAACCGAGAGGAAGTGGTTTTCGAGTCCTTCGGAGACAGCCATTACTTGTATTTCCTTTATGATACTGCTTACAAAGCCGCGATCCGCCCTGACTATATTCACTTCGTTAGTGAAGCTCATACACGAGAGGCCGGAGTAGGATTTGGCTCCACCACCCGTAGGGAGAACATGGTTGGTTCCGGTACAGTAATCACTCAATGCAGCTGGCGAATACGGTCCTAGCAGGATAGTTCCAGCAGCTCTTATGAACTTCGGAGCGTCTTCAGGGTTTTTCGTCATCACTTCAACGTGCTCTGGCGCTAGTTTAGAGACTAACTCCCAGCAGCTTTCAATGGACTTTGTGACGACAACGAATCCATTTCCCTGAAGTGAACGCAAGATGAATGCTTTTCTTGGTGCATTGCGAATGAACTGTTCTAATCGATCTATGACTTCTGTAGCCAGTGTTTCAGATGGCGTAATGAGTCCGCAATAGCTATCATCTCCGTGCTCTGCCTGGCTCATCATGTCTCTGGCCACTAAAGAGGGATTGCTTCTCTCATCTCCGACAATTATTAGTTCGCTAGGCCCGGCGGGCATGTCTAGAGCTACCCGTGATGCGAGAAGAGTTTTCGCAGTTTGCACGTATACATTTCCCGGGCCTACAATCTTGTTTACTGGTCTAATTATTCTCGTTCCGTGAGCCATGGCCGCGATAGCCTGGGCGCCTCCGATCCGATAGAATTCTTTGATGCCACAAAGGTGAGATGCCGCAAGAATCATGGAGTTTACTGATCCGTTCTTCAGCGGTGGAGAGCATATCACTATACGTTCTACACCCGCGACCCTTGCTGGAACACAGGTCATGAGCAGGGAGCTCGGGTAGGCAGCAGTGCCGCCTGGGACGTAACATCCGACACTTTCGATAGGCTTGAGGGCCCGCTCAATTTTAAGACCCTCT
>PBSW01000052.1 GCA_002726865.1 Candidatus Bathyarchaeota archaeon | reverse complement strand
CTCATTGAGGGAATAATGATGCGATCAGGCGACCATGTGGTGATATGCGTCAGACAGCCCGATGGCGGTATCTCTACCTACAACCAGGAGATAAACTCAAGGGTAAAGCAGGGACGGGTACTGGGGCTCCCCTTCATACGTGGAATCATTATCCTCTTCGAGACCATGTACTTTGGGATCAAAGGAATATTCCACTCAGCTAATGTGGCCCTGGATGATGATGAAGAATTCACCTGGAAGGAGTACGTACTAGTTTTAGTTGCTGTGGTCGGCATGATCGGCTTCTTCATGGTGACCCCCTTCCTCCTAGCCAACTATCTCGGCTTAACCGGGTTCTTCCTCAACATCACCGAGTCCGCAGTACGCCTCACACTCTTCGGGCTATACCTCTTCTTCGTCTCTCGGTGGGGGGAGTTTAGGAGGGTGCTTCAATACCATGGGGCGGAGCATAAAGCTATCAATGCCCATGAGGCAGGGGCCAACATGGACACCGAGACCGTTGCTGAGTTCTCGAGGCTCAACCCCCGGTGCGGGACCAGCTTCCTCTTCATTGTGATGATCATCAGCATTCTGGTCTTCTCGGTTCTCCCCCGGTCTAGCTTCATGATGAGGATCGCCTACAGGATAATCCTTATTCCCGTCTTGGGGGCCATATCATATGAAGTTCTGAAAGTCAGCGATAAGTACCGAGACTCCCCCGTCATGCAGCTGGTCATAACCCCAGGTCTCGCCATGCAGCGCCTCACCACCCAGGAACCGGAGCCCAGCATGATCGAGGTAGCCTTGGCGGCTCTGAAGGAGGTAAAGAGACTCAATAAGATCGATCCCAGTGGATGAGGCAAATTCACATGAAATCCGAGCGCACGTGTATACCACTTTTCTAAGAGGACCCACGTTGGAAATTATCATGGCTGATTATAAACGTGGATTTCTTCGCCAGCAGATTGTTACATTTTTAGGATTAATACATAAACCTAAATAAAATTCTGAGAACGGATTCTTATTACAATAAAGAAGGAAAGGCACGAAGACACAATCTTCGCCCCCATCTAAACTGAACCAGGACAACTAGAAAAAACAATTAAAGTCTACTATGAGCACGCTAGAAATGGCTTTCAGAGTTAGTAATCTTTTTCATAAATGTTAAGTCTGTTCCCTGTGAAATTAGGTTGATTCGAGGTAGAAGCTATGGAGAAGATCAAAGTCATCCTCAATAGCGGCAGGACCTCCCAGCAAGGTGTAGGCCTCGAGATAGGGAAGACATCTGAAGAGTACTTTAGGAGCGTTACTTACATCGAGCTAGGTACTGCGGATGCTGGAATGCTCGGGATCGGGGAAGGTGATCCCGTCAAGATCGAGACGGCCCACGGCTCCGTGGTCGTATCCGCAAGGGTCTCCGCTAAACTGGAGCCTGGGTCCTCCTTTTTTCCGTATAGCCTCTGGGCAAATCAGGTCTTCGGCTCAGAGACTTATGGAACAGGGGTTCCTGACTTCAAGGGGGTTGAGGCTGAGGTTAGTTCATCCGTGACGGGGGTCTTGTCTCTGACTGACCTCATCGCGACCCTGAAGGAGGAGACCTAATGGCGGTCATCACTGATGTCGTCTGTACTTTCTGTGGCTGCCTCTGCGACGACCTTGAGGTCACGGTAGAGGGGAATAAGATCAAGAAGACCAAAAATGCTTGTACCGTCTCCCGAGCCAAGTTCATGAGTCACAATATGAACCGTATAAATATCTCCTCTGTTGGGGGGAAGGAGTCCTCCCTAGATAACGCTATTGAAATGGCTGCGTTGACCCTCGCCTCCGCCAAGAGGCCAATCATCTATGGTCTCAGTTCTACAGAGTGCGGCGCTGTTGCCTCCTGCGTAGAGCTCGCGGAAATCACGGGCGGAGTTCTCGATAACACCAGCTCCGTCTGCCACGGACCCACAATCCTCGCGCTTCAGCAGGTGGGAGAGTCCAAAGCTAGCCTTGGAGAAGTAAAGAACAGGGCCGATCTCGTCGTGTTCTGGGGGGCTAATCCAAGTGATTCTCATATCCGGCACTTTGTGCGCTACTCCGTGACACCAAAGGGACTCTATATTCCTGATGGAAGGAGGGGCCGTTATATCGTCTCGTTGGACGTCCGGGAGACTAAGACATCCAGGATCGCCGACCAGTTTGTCAAGGTAGACCACGGAGGTGACTTTGAGCTCCTCTTAGCCCTTAGGGCTGTTGTGAGGGGCAGCAAGATCACAGAAGATGTCTCAGGGGTCCCCGCAGAAGTGATTAGAGTTCTCGTGAAGAGAATGAAAAAAGCTAAGATGGGCGTGATCTTCTTCGGACTCGGGCTTACTCAGAGTGAAGGGAGACACATGAATATTGATGCTGCTGTGGGCCTCGTCTCCGAGCTCAATCATCACACCAAGTTCGTTCTCACGCCGATGCGAGGCCACTTTAATGTCGCCGGGGCCAATGCCGTCACCACCTGGCAGACAGGCTACCCCTATGCCGTCGACTTTGCCAGGGGATATCCTCGCTACAACCCAGGGGAATACACTGCCGTGGACATGCTCGCGAGAGGAGAACCCGATGCAGCGATCATTATTGCTTCGGACCCCGTATCGACATTCCCCTCCGATGCGGCAAAGCACCTTGCTAAGATCCCCACGATCACCCTAGACCAAAAAGTCACACCTACAACTATGTTAAGCAAGGTAGTAATTCCCGTGGCCACTGCCGGCATCGAGGTCGCGGGCACTGCTTATCGGATGGATGGATTTAGCCTGAGTCTGAAGAAAGTTGTTGAGCCCCATACCGGTATAAAATCAGACAGAGAGGTGCTGGAGATGATAATAAAGAGGGTGAAGTCTCTCAAGGAGGATACCTGAGATAGGAGACCTAAGGATCAAGGGCGGATATGTCTACGATCCACTGAACGGTGTCGATGGAGATGCAATGGACGTGCTCATCAGTGGCGGGAAGGTCGTGGAGAAAGTAGGCAGAAACGCCAAGGTCATAGATGCTAAAGGGAAGATTGTGATGGCGGGGGGCGTGGACATCCATAGCCACATTGCGGGCTCCAAGATCAATATAGGGCGTCTTATGCGCCCCGAGGACCACAGAAGGGACGTGGTCCCTAGGACCACGGTGACTCGGGCTGGGGTGGGATATAGCTGTCCTAGCACATTTATCACCGGTTACAGGTACGCCCAGATGGGTTACACAGTAGTGATGGAGCCTGCGATGTCCCCTATGGGAGCCCGCCATGTCCATGAAGAGCTCAACGACACACCAATAATCGATAATGGGGCATTCACCCTGTTTGGGAATAACCACTTCACTCTAAAATACGTCAAAGAGGGGGACATCGAAAAGCTCAAGGCTTTCGTCTCCTGGCTCCTCAAGGCCACGAAGGGGTACGCTATTAAGCTTGTGAACCCGGGAGGCGTCGAAAACTGGAAGTGGGGCAGCAACGTCGGGGGTCTAGACGACCTGGTCTACAATTATGAGGTCTCACCAAGACGGATCATAACGATGCTGGCCCAGGCGAACGAAGAGTTAGGGCTACCCCACACCATCAATCTGCACTGCAATAATCTAGGGGTGCCGGGGAACTGTGAGACCACCATCAAAACTATGGAGGCCGTGAAGGGGATTAAGCCAGCTGACGGGAGGAGGGCGACGGTCCACGTGGTACACTGTCAGTTCAACTCCCTGGATGGAGATAACTGGATGAATGTAAAATCTGGGGCCAAAAAGGTGGCAAAATACGTCAACGCCAATGAACACGTAACCATCGACCTAGGTCAGGTTATATTCACGGACACCACGACGATGACAGGGGACGGTCCCTGGCAGTTTAGGCTATGGAACATCACTGGAAATAAGTGGGTTAACAGTGATGTGGAGATGGAGGCTGGCGCAGGAGTCGTCCCATACAGCTTCGAGAAAGACAATCCAACCAATGCTATCCAATGGGGCATCGGGCTGGAGCTGGCTCTCCTCATTGAAGATCCGTGGAGGGTCTACATGACCACAGACCACCCTAACGGAGGGCCCTTCACATTCTACCCAACTGTGATCGCCTGGCTCATGAGTCGTCAGGCCCGTACCGACATCATGAGGGAGATGAACAAGTCGGTACTCCGTAGGACCACACTCCCAAACATTTACAGGGAGTACTCCTTCGGCGAAATCGCCACGGTTACTCGGGCCGCCCCCGCGAAAGCCCTTGGACTCGATGACAAGGGCCACTTAGGAGTTAACTCCGATGGAGACGTCTCCGTCTATCATCTGGATCCCACGACCTGGAGGCCCTCAATGTACAAGGACCTTGAGAAGGCCCTAACACGGGCAGCATATACCATCAAGGGAGGCGAGATCGTGGTAAAAGACGGCGAAGTCACGGCCACACCCTTAGGCTCCACCTTCTGGGTGGACTCTTGGGTGCCGGAGAAACTGAAGGCAGAAGTGATGAAGGAGATCAAGGAAGATTTCGAAAATTACTACACGGTGGGATTCAGGAACTATCCGGTGGAGGATACATACCTCCCAAGAGGGGTCCCTTTGAAGTCTAATGGAAAGTGGATCTGATGAGCTTCGCGCTAAACGGCGTAGATATCGAGGATACCTTTGCTGAAGGTTTTAGGATGTGGGGCGCCAGGATTATTATCACCGCGAAGAATCTGAAATGGGCGAACATCGCTGCAAGGGAGATGACAGGGTTCGCGACAAGTGTTATCGCGTGCGACTGCGAGGCCGGGATAGAGCGGGAGATCCCCTCTGAGGAGACCCCCAACGGACGTCCCGGGGTCTCTGTGATTATCTTTGGGTTCTCCAAGAAACGGCTTTCAAAGTCGATGCTCAACAGGATTGGGCAATGTGTGCTCACCTGCCCCACCACTGCGATCTTTAACGGGATCCCAGAGGAAGAGGCAGATGACATGCTTGACGTGGGAACGAGCCTCAGGTTCTTCGGAGACGGATATCAGGTTAAGATGAGGATGGGGGACGGATGGGGAAAGCGCCAGCGGTTCTGGAGGATCCCGGTGATGGCGGGAGAGTTCCTAGTAGAAGCCAAGTTTGGGGCAGTGAAAGCCGTGGCCGGAGGCAACTTTCTGGTGATGGGGGAGAACGAGGATGTAACTCTAGAGGCCTCGGAGAGGGCGGTTGAGGCGATCTTGAAAGTTCCAGGGGTTATCGCCCCGTTCCCCGGGGGGCTTTGTAGGAGCGGGAGCAAGGTAGGGAGTACCTATGCCTTCCTGAAGGCATCCACCAACACCCCATTCTGTCCCACAATCAAGCACACCTTCCCAGACTCCCAGGTCCCCGTTGGATGCAACTCGGTCATTGAGGTAATCCTCAATGGCCTCGACGAGCCCTCTGTGATAAAGGCCATGGCGGCAGGTATAAGGGCCGCAACTGAAGTGGGTGGTGTGAAGTGGATCACCGCCGTCAACTTTGGGGGGAAGCTAGGGAAATTCAAGTTAGGGCTGAGGGAGGCCCTGGGGGTGGAGTAGATAAAAGAACTCAAACTTAAGCCGAAAAATCTAACTGATCTGTCCATGGAAGCTGAGGTTATCACCCCCGACTCAGTGATTGGGAAAACCATCAAGGAGGTCCGCTCACTCCCTGTCTACATTGGTAACACTATTCAAATGCTCGAAGACTACTTCTACGTGAATGGAAAAACAGCTGAGATATCGTCCGACCAACTAATCTCAATCCAAGGGGAGTGTGAAAACGTCAAGTACATCGGTTATGGTATGACGGCTGGTCACATAATCGTAGAGGGTAGCGTCGGGATGCATGTTGGGGCTAAGATGGAGGGAGGGAAGCTGATTGTAACGGGCTCTGCATCTAACTGGGCCGGGGCCGAGATGAAGGGGGGGCTTCTGAAGATCCATAAAGATGCGGGTCACCAGCTCGGAGCGGCCTACCGAGGTGGCACCAAGGGAATAACAGGGGGGGTAATCATCGTGGGTGGAGGTGTAGGCTTAGAAGCCGGGGCCTTCATGCGCCGGGGGATGCTCGTGATTCAGGGGAATGCTGCCCCCTTCCTAGGAGTCCATATGAACGGGGGTGAAATATTCGTCTTTGGGAGGGTCGCGAAGAGGGTTGGGGCTGGGGCAAAAGGGAACGGGGGATTTATTGCCTGCTTCGGAGGGGTTGATTCCCTCTTACCCACTTACGTTTATGATGGCACTTTCCGCCCTGACTTTATGAAACTCTACCTACGACAGCTTCGAGACCAATTTGGGATCAAGTCAGCCGGGAAGTACCTAGATACCTCTTTCAGGAGATATCGAGGGGATAACGCGGTAGGCGGAAACGGGGAGATATTGATAACTGAAACATAAGCCGGGCTGAAGATTTGAAGACAGGAATAGTCGCGTCAGATCCAAAAGAGTGGCACGTTGAAAGACTTATGTCCGAGCTCAAAGCGAGGGGCGCTGAGGCCTACATTCTCCCCGCCACCCGTTTCCGGTCAGGGGTTGGGCTGAAGCCAGGACTCTCGGTCCGAGGCTATTCCATTGATGACTATGACGCCATTATCGTCCGCAAAGTCCCCGGAGGAACTGCTGAGCGGGTCTTTTACAGGATGGACACCCTCCACCGCCTTGAAGACTTAGGGGTCTACGTCCTCAACTCGGCTGATGCTATCGAGATCGCCGTAGACAAATACTACACCTCTGCCCGACTCGAAGACACCGGAATCAAGACCCCCCGGACAGTTGTGACAGAGAGTTTTGATGAAGCGATGAAAGCCTTCAGTGAGTTGGGAGGAGACGTCGTGGTAAAGCCCCTTTTCGGAAGCCTTGGATTGGGGATAAGTCGGGTTAGCCATGAGGACGTCGCCTATAGAATATTCAGGGCCCTTGAGCTGACCCATGGAGTCTACTACATTCAGGAATACATCCCCCATGGTAACGAGGATATACGGGCCTTTGTCATCGGTGGGGAGGTTGTTGCATCCATGAAGCGGATGGCGAACGACTGGAAGACCAATATCTCAGCGGGAGGTCGAGCTGAGCCATATGACCTCGAGGAGGAGTTGGTTATTCTCAGCGTTGAGGCGTCAGCAGCGGTAGGCCTAGAGTACTCCGGCGTTGATATCCTCCGGTCAGAGGACGACGGCGAGTCATATGTCATTGAGCTTAACAGCACACCAGGATGGCAGGGACTCCAATCCGTCACGGAGAAGGACATTACCGCGTTGGTTGTGGACTATCTTCTATCCAAAATGCAGTAAAATGCGGATGGGCTCTGGTAACTTCTTCTGGATGGCTACTTCCGCGCGCGAATGTAGGGCAGATAATCACGTTATAAGCAGAGGGGGACGCGACTCCCTCATAGTGCCCCACTACAACACTAATTCTCCTATGATTCCTCAGCCATAACCCTCTCAAACCTATCTTCCTTGTCAAAGCTTGAAAATGAGTTACCCAGGGGTTAATTCAACTATCTTTTGGTGACCCGCTTATAGACGCCCGGTTCGAGCCGCTTGAGCAATAGTGCCGTTGGACGCTCGGGCTGCTGTACCTCGAAGCTGTCAAAGAATCCGGTGACAGGATTAAGGTTCCTATAGGTCTCCAAGGAGAAGATGAGAACCAGATAATCTGGGTCTCCCTTCCTGTTGAGGGTGATGACACTCTCGTCCCTTCCTGAGGCCTTAAGCGGGAATTCCAAGGGAACTCTGATCAATGTAAAGTCGTTAAATGGAGAAACCTCGAGGGCCCAAGGGCGGGTCAGAGTCATGTTGTAGAGCCTCACGCTATAAGATATACGGGCAGGAGTGCCTCCTAGATTCCTCGCTTTTAAGACAACGGTGAGATCCTCCAAGCTCAGATCGATGGTCCCGTTATACTCCAGGGGCGTTGAGAGGTGGTATGCTACCACAGGTCTGGTGATGAACCCGTAGACGATAAGGACATTGATGACGATAGCCAGGGCCATCAGGATGTATGCCTCCGTCTTTCTGCCTCTCTGAGCCATCTTCCTAACATCCAGTTTGAAGGTTTTAAAGGCATTTCTTACTACGACTACCCTAACTCTCCATGAAATAGTAACAGAACTAGGAAGAAAAGAAAAAAAGACAGTTTTTCTCCTGCTTATAGTAGAACTCGTCCGAGCTCTTCAGATTTAAGGAGAGTCATCCACTCCTTTGCGGTCTCCTCCTGGATCACGGAGATGTTATCGTCGGTGAGGTGCCTGAACCTCGCCTGTGGCTTCAAATACTCAGTTACAGGCTTCAGCTCCCTAGGTTTATAGTTCAGCTTGAATCTCTCGCCGTCAATGATCTCAAAGAGAGGCCAGATGCCGGTCTGGACCACGAGGCGGGCTATTTCGATGGTCTTGGCTTCGTCGAAGCGCCACCCTACGGGACAAGGGGCATGGATGATGAGCATCTTAAAGCCTTCCACCGTCTTCCCGTAGTTGATCTTAGAGATGAGGTCCTCGGGGTATGCCACCGAGGCAGTTGCAAGGTAGGGTATCCCATGGGCTGCAAAGATCTTTGCGATATTCTTCTTCCTCATCTGCTTCCCCTTTATCACCGATCCTACTGGAGTAGTCGAGGTATAGGAGAAAATGGGAGTCGACCCGCTCCTCTGGTTCCCCGTGTTCATATAAGCCTCATTGTCCTTTACAATGACCCAAACGTTCTCGTTCCTTTCGGCGGCTGCTGATATACCCTGAAATCCAATGTCATAAGTTCCACCGTCTCCGAAGAGGCCCACCACTTGGACGTCTGTCCTTCCTATAGCCTTTAGGGCCCTCCACGTACCTGTGAGCATTGCACCACCTCCCTCGAACACTGAGCTTGCCATAGGGTGGCTGGTGACGGCATCGGGGCAGCTGGGAATCCTGTGCCTGATAGCATTGGGGCCAATAGCCTTGAACACGAGCCTCGCAGCGAGGGAAGCACCGCATCCCGAGCACGCGCTGCCAGGGGTGATGGTGATCTCCTCCATGGGTATCTGAAATCTGTTGATTCTCTGACTCATTACGCATTAACCTCAATTAATTCCTCTTAAACCCACACCTCAGCGGTATGTACCTTATCGTCTTTTGCGGCATTTAGCGTCTTCAAGCCGATATTGTAGATATCATCCACCCGGACCTCCTTTCCCCCCATCCCTGCGAAGAACTCAAGCACGGAAGGCCTGTCCTTAATATCATATATAGCGTTCCTAATCTGTGTATATGCGGCCCCACCATGGCCAAGGCAAACATTTCTATCGATCATGCCTATAGCACCAACATTCGCAGCGAGTTTCTGGATTTCCTCTGTGGGGAAGGGCACAAAGCATTTGAGCTTAAGAAGCCCGACACTATTACCATCGTTTTGGAGCCTATCCACAGCTGCTCTAGCAGTTCCCGCGAGGGATCCCATAGCAACAATAAAGGCTTCCACACCATCCGTCTTGTACTCCTCGATGAGCCCGTTGCCGTAATTTCGCCCGAACTTTTTTCCAAAGCTCTCGTTGACCTCAGTGATAATATCCTTGGTATCCAAAATCGCCTCATGATGGACCTTCCAACGCATTTGGGGGTCGTTTTCCCTGATGTTCATACCGAAGCTATTTGAGTCGACCTCGTCAGGAAGAATACTTGGCATAGGCCTGTTGGGTGGCAGCCATTCGTCCACGTCCTCTTGTTGGGGGATCTCCACAGGCTCAGCCGTGTAACTCAGGACGTATCCGTCGTATCCGAAGACAACTGGCAGCCGGACCCGTTCATCCTCGGCGATCTTGTAGGCCATAAGACAGGTGTCCAAAGCTTCCTGGTTGTGCTCCACGTAAAGCTGTATCCACCCCGTCCAAAGTTGGGACATGAGGTCAGTATGATCTGGCTGCATGCTCTTGTTTCCCCTGTGAACTGTGGCCATGACTACCGGGAGTCTATCTGATGAGGTCTGGTGCATCGGGTGATGCATATATAGCTGCCCTGGGCCAGAGGTACAAACGAAGGTGCGGGCTCCGACCCTAGATGCGGCTTGGACAACGACGTGAGAGCTGAGCTCCCCCTCAACGTTGACTAACTCTGCATCCAGCTCCCCGTTTGCAATCATGTCTGAAAGATACTCGGTAATGGTGGTTTGGGGTGTGACAGGGAACGCGGATGCAACATTGACCCTTGCTAGCTTCACCGCAGTGGCGGTGGCTTTGTTTCCAACCATTACTTCAAATGACATTTCATCGCCTCCTATACAAGGACCCTCTCGAACGAAATGCACTTAACGTTGCACTCCTCAACGCAGATTCCACAGCCTTTACACTTACGGTACTCGATCTCCGGTAGGAGGTTCTCCCATTTTATAGCGGTCTCAGGGCAGAAGAGCCAGCATGCCTTACACCCTGTACATTGGTCTAGATCGATAATGGGGGTAAAGACCCTCCATGAAGAGACGTCTTTAAGAACCCCATAACCGGGGACTCCGACCTCAGGCGCATCAAGTTCTGCTTCCTTATGAGTAGCCTGCACAGGAAGACTAGCCTCAGAATATGACTGGCGGATGGCTACGATGTTCATCTCCCCGATCCTCCCAGGAAACTGGTTGTGGATAGACGTCTCTATAGATTCCATAGAGGGGAAACCGACAACCTTACTGAAGGCACCCAGAATCGCAGTATTTGTTATGGGGCGTTTCAAGGTCTCAAGTGCGATCTTCGTAGCATCAACCGAGGCGATTCTGATGTCTCCGGCTATCGGTACCTTCTCCGGAGGCAGATGGGAGTTAACGATAAGGAGTCCGCCTTTCTTAATCCCAGATGCCACGCTCTGCTCTTTGCTCAACAGAGGGTCAAGAACAATTACAATATCAGGTTCGTGGACCAGTTCACGCTCCCTTACTCGGATGTCATCGATCCTAACGAAGGCGACTAGGGGGGCTCCCCGTCTCTCGGTGCCGTACATTGGGATCGCCTGGGAAAACTTGCCGTCCCTGTAGGATGCGTCAGCCAGCAGTCTTGATGCTGTTACAGCCCCCTGGCCGCCCCTGCCGTGTATTCTGATACCTAACATCATAAAGCCTCTGTGAATTGGTTAGGCATACTACATTAATTATAAAAACTATACGGCTTCAAGGAGAGGGGGATCGTTCAAAATTGTTCAATTTGTGAAGGGAATAATTGTCTTCTTTTACGAAGGTTTTGCAGCATTGTCAGATATTCATTAACGTTGTAGGGTAATATGCCTTAACAGTCAATTTGATTATCTACTTTATCGACGAAATGGATTTCACTTGGTTAATTCAAGGGGTTAGTCTTTTGGCGCGCGAGTGATGAGTTCTTCTCTTCTGATGTGGGATTAGTCTGTTTTTTTGGTCGATAGCATGTAAATATTATAACCGTAGATAGGAAAGCACATGCGACGAATAATCACAAGGAAACGGGGATCATTATTTTTCTGATAGGTTTAGTTTCTTTGGATGTTTTAAAGTAACCAAGCGGGAGATTTAAAATGACGAGACTACTGTGGATATCGATTAATAACGAATGAGGGTTCCCTGTGAGTAGAAAAGTAGATATAGATGTCAAGATCCTTATATTGTTCATTCGGGTCTATTGCGGAAAACAACATAGTTTGTCTGAAAAGTTTCACTGGGAACCTTCGGAGAAGTTTTGGATGCTGGGGGCGCTCCCCGCCCCTCTTCTGTGTAAAGACTGCCTCGATTTGCTAGAATATTCAGCGGAGCGAAGAATGCTTTGCCCTTTGGACCCTAAACCCACATGCAAAAAGTGTAAGATTCATTGTTACCAGGATGATTTCAGGGATAGGATAAGGGAGGTTATGAGGTTCTCGGGGAAGCACTTCTTAATATTCGCGTTTAGACACGGCCTATTCAAAGAGAGTTGGGAGATAATCACTCATTTTATCTGAAAAAGCTATTCTCTAAAGCGGTCCCGATTAGTTCACTTTAGAGTTATGGTTTATATGAATAAATTTTTGCGCAAAAAGATTTATTATAAATGACAAAAGATGAGTAAAGATCACTACTGGAAGTGTTGACTTGTCTAAGAGAGATTTAAAACTTAAATTTAGCGAGCTTTCATCGGCAATTGGCACCTTCAAAGGGGTTGAAATCGAGGTCGGAAGGATCTTTGAAGAAGATTGGGAAGAAAAGTTGGGTCCAACCCCATTTCCTGGTCTTGGTACCTTTCGAAATTGGGACAGGAGGCTCTTGGAGCGTTACAAACCTTTCTATATGCCTTTTTGTGACCTATGTTGCCTCTGTACCTACGGCAAATGTGATTTAACGGGTGACAAGAAAGGCGCCTGTGGCATAACCATGGCGGGTCAGCAGTCGAGGATTGTGCTTCTCGCAGCTTGTATTGGAGCCTCCACTCATACAGCTCACGCAAGGCACATGCTTGAAAACCTCATAGAGCTGTACGGGAGAGAAAGTCCTCTCGAGGTGGCGATGAATACTAATGTAGAGGCCCCCCACATTAGGCTTATTTGCGGTCTAAGACCTAAAACCCTGAAGGATCTTGAGGATGTTTTAGATTACATTGAGACACAACTTATAGAGCTGATAGCAGTGACCCATACAGGCCAGGAGGGAGATCCTCTTGACTTTGAGTCGAAGACCTTCCATGCAGGGATGCTCGATCATCTGGCACTCGAGGCAGCGGACATTGCACAGATAGCCACCCTTGGCTTCCCCAAAGGAGATCCACAGGCCCCTTTAGCGGATATAGGCTTTAGCTCTGTAGACCCGACAAAGCCCGTTATTCTGTGCATCGGTCATAACGTCCTCCCAAGCATCGATATCATAGACTACTTGATGGATCATGATCTCTTTGGGGAGGTCGAGATAGGGGGCATTTGTTGCACTGCCCACGACATGACACGGTATGATAAAAGAGCAAAGATCATAGGCCCGATTTCCTGGCAACTAAGATTCGTCAGGTCCGGCATCCCTGACCTCATCGTCATAGATGCCCAATGCCTCAGAACCGACATACTCACTGAGGCACAGAAAATCGGGGCACCCATCATCGCCACGACTATGAAAAGCTGCCAGGGTCTCCCCGATATGACTGATGAGGCCCCAGAGAAAATTATCGCTTCAATGCTTGAGGACGGGGCTCCAGGTGCCCTCATACTAGACCCGAGAAAGGTGGGCGAGGTTGCAGTCAAGACTGCGATGGCAATTAGGCCGAAAAGAGTAATAACAACGAAACTTACACGTGAAAAAGTCGCT
>PBSW01000051.1 GCA_002726865.1 Candidatus Bathyarchaeota archaeon | reverse complement strand
ATCCGCTTTGGAAAGGAGTCTATCAAAGAGCAGGAGCTCGCCAAAGTTACTGCCGCACTCAGCTATACAGCTCCCAATGTTATAGTTACTAGGCTTTTGGGCCCTTGAGCCTAGGTAGGCGTGGATGGCATGGCCCAACTCATGGGCCAAGGTGCTGACGTTCATCATGGTGCCGTTGAAGCTTTGCAGCATGTATGCTGACTTGCCGGCCAACCATGTTGCGCAAAAGGCCCCGGAACTCTTCCCTTTCCTTACCTCCCCGTCTATGTGATTTCGTTCAAACATCTCGTTAGCCCAGCCACCAAGTTGTTTATCGAAGTTGGAGTATGCGGAGACAACTTCCTCTCTGGATTCCTCCCAGGTATACACCATCTCTGGGATGTTAGGAAGGGGGGCCACGATGTCCCAGTTGGCCAACTTATCAAGGCCCATTAGCTTGGCCTTGAGCTTCAAGTATCGACGATAGAGTTCTGTACTCTTCACGATGGCGTCCATGAGACTATCAATAGTCTCCTTGTCGACGTCGTTGGCAATGAGGCTCTGGGTCATAGCAGTTGGGTAACTCCTGAGATCGCTAATTTGCAGATGGTCGGTGCAGACGGACCGGATAGCGCTAGCCCAGATTATTTCGTCCCTGCCCAGCTCCTCGTAGACGATCTTGTTCGCCCGCATTCTGAGGTCGCGATCGGGGTTCTGAAAGAGGCCAATGATCTCTCCGTAGGGCATTGTCTTTTTTTCGCCTTCCACGTCGATCTTGTATGTCCGGGTTGAGAGCCAGTCGTTTTGAAGCTGCTGCCAAGCGTCGACGCCGTTCTTGTCCTTGGCGAGGATCAGCTGTTCCTCTTTATCTGAGAGCATGTGGGGCACGGTCCTCAGGGTCCTCTTCAGGTAATGCTTGTACTCCGCGAGGGAGGGGTCCTCGATGAGGGCAGGGTTGCTGGCGATGAGCTTTCCCATCTCGATGTCGATAAAGGCTAGGGTCTGGCTCATCTTTGTAATGGAGGTTTTGGAGGCGTCGTTGAGTTGCTTGGCGGTGTCATCGAGGGCGTTAGCTGAGTAGAGCAGGCTGCAGTAGAGTGCAATGGCTCTATACTTGAGGGTCAGGGAGTCGCTCAGCTCCAGGAGCTCCAAGAGACCAGCAGCATCCAACTCGCTGATAATGCCGTAGTACTTATCTCGGAACTTCGCGGATTCAGCCACCATGACCTCTAGCGTGCTCCTGACGGAAACTGGGTCTGTGCTCACAACGAGCTGCGATAGGTCCCATCTCATCTGTTCTTTTCTCAAGGTGATCAGTCAAACTGCTGTTTAGTAATTAGAACTTATGAATTTCTCGGCCGCGCACTACCTTCCCATATAGAACCTTCTCCGCTCCTCTGGTAACCGTTCTATTGCATATCGCAACATCGTTCTTGGCATCGTCTCGAAATGTTCTGTAAGAAACTCTTCCAAGACTGATGGGTCTTTTTTCCCTATCTCCCGCAATACCCAACCCGATGCCTTATGGATCAAGTCATGCGCATCACAAACCAAAGCCCCAGCCAAAGCAAGTGAGTCCACCAGATCTCCACGACGAATGAATGCAAAAGTCGATATAATCGAAATTCGCCTCTCCCAGACACTCTCGGATCTAGCCAGGTCATAGAGCACGCCCCTCGACTTGTCAACCAACCAGGCACCCAGAATCTTATGCGCACTACTATCTACAAGATCCCAGTTATTCACATAAGCCGTATTACATAGATACAGATCAACAATCCGACGTCTTGCTTCCTCGTCTCCATTGCTGAATTGCTCAATTATAATGAACAACGAGGTTAACCTGTGTTCATGTATCTCGCTCCGAAAAAGCTCTAAAACATCAGATAACGAAGCATCCCTGTACTTTTTCGCAATTCGCCGTTGATCTGGAACACGTACACCGATGAAAACATCCCCTTCTCCATACTCGCCCTTACCAGTCTTAAAGAATCCTTGAAGCTTCATCGCATGCTTCGGATCAGAAAGTTTCTCTAACTCAGCCTTTACCTCCTCATGAATTGACATAGGCTATAATTAATAGTCCAAAATAAATCGTGCGCGCAAAAAAGGTTGTATGTGAGGTTTGGTTGACCCGGGAGAATCTAATGGCAGCCCGGGAGAGATTCTAACTCTGCTCCTGGTGGCGATATATCCCCCGCCTCCTTCCCCTTTTTTTACAAGTTCAAATGCACGCGAGAAAGACCTTAATTTCTGCAGCTTCTGAGTTCTCTGTTGCAGTCTGGACACCCAGTTCCACCTATCCTGCTTCTTACAAATGCTTCCCATTCATGACCTCTGCTGTACCTTCACTAGATCTTCATATTGCTCCTGAACCTCTTCAACTTCAGAGGGAAATGGCTTGGTTCCATCAAATAGTGATAGGTCTGATAGTTTGTGCTCAGCTCCGCAAGGGTATTCCATATAGAGATTAGATTTCTTGAGGCGATCAATTAGCTTCTGGGTGCTAAAACAGACTCACGTTAATGCTTCTAACATTATTCTATAAAAGCTTCCTTGGCTATTACACAATGATGGGGTGAGAGTTGAAGAATGGAATCTTTCATTAAAGGATTAATAAAACTTGAGGGCTATAAAGGCCAAATTGAGCATATCGAATTCTTACCTCGAAAAAAAGAGGTACAAGGAACACTTGAGACCCCTCTATCACCCTCGCTACAACAATATCTTGACAATCGTGATATCACTCTCTATAAACATCAAGCAGATGCAATTAACCTAGCACGAAAAGGTGAAAACATTGTCATTACAACCCCCACAGCCTCAGGAAAAACACTTGCATTCAACATACCTGTCTTTGAGGCGTTATCAATGGATCCACAAGCTCGTGCTCTATACATATACCCAATGAAAGCCCTGACAAACGATCAACAAAATGTTCTTTTAATCATGGAAAAGGAAACAGGCATCTCAGTTCATCCAAAAATATATGATGGTGATACATCACGAGACGACAAACGACGCATCAGAGACAAGGCACGCATAGTACTAACTAATCCATACGGACTCCATCATTATCTCCACTGGCACCATTTATGGAAAAATTTCTATGAGAATTTACAATTCATAATAATAGATGAGTCACACACATATCGAGGAGTATTTGGATCTCATATTGCACTCCTCATAAGACGGATTCAAAGAATCTGTCGTTTTTATGGCTCGAATCCGCAGTATATCCTATCTTCGGCTACTATCGCCAATCCAAAAGAGCATTCAAAGAAACTCACAGGAAAGGATTTCCATGTTATCTCAAGTGATAGCTCTGAATCAGGGAAAAAGAGTTTCATCTTCTGGAATCCTCCATTCATTGATGATGATTTAACTCGAAGATCAACCCATCAAGAAACCAGGACATTATTATCCTATTGTATCCGGGAAGAACTCCAGACACTATGTTTTACTAAATCCCGTAAAATGGCTGAGTTAATTGGGATATGGGTTAAACAAGACCTCGACCGTACCCACCCAGAACTCGCTGATGCCGTATACTCTTACCGCGCAGGATATCACCCTGAAGAGCGGAGAAAAATAGAAAGAGGCTTAAAACAGAGAGAGATATCAGGCGTCGTTACAACTAACGCATTAGAGCTTGGCATCGACATTGGTTCACTTGACTGTGTTATAATGTCAGGATATCCAGGAACTGTGATATCCACTTGGCAACAGGCAGGGAGAGCGGGACGATTGATAGATGACTCTGTTGTTTTCCTCGTTGCTTTTCAGGACCCCTTAGATCAATATTTTATGAACCATCCTCAGGACTTTTTCAGGAGGAACCCTGAGAATGCGGTAATTAACCTTGATAATCCTTACATAACTATTGGGCATGTTATGTGTGCATCCAATGAGCTGCCCCTATCAGACAGAGACATAGATTACTTCTCCGAAGGCTATCTTCAATCAATCGATGAATTGTCCGAAAAACGATTAATTAAGAAAAGGCAAGAAGGGTGGATGTATTCAGGTACTTTTAGACCCGAAACTAGAGTTAAGTTAAACAACATTTCAGATCAAACGGTTACAGTTTTCCATTATTCTAGGGCACTTGAGACAATGGACATCACTCAGGCATATAGAGAGGTGCATGAAGGAGCAATTTTTCTTCATCAAGGTGAACCATATCAGGTAAATTCATTAGACCTCAATAGTTTAGTGGCTCGTGTTGAAGAAGCTGACCCAGGGTATTACACTGAGGCTCTAAAAACAATCGACATCTCCATCAAGAGTAGAATAAATGAACTAAACCGTGGGATCAAATCGGGATTAGGAAAAGTAGATGTTACTGAGTATTACATTGAATATCGAAGAATGCGTAATGAGAAAGTAATTTCCAAGCACCCACTCAATCTTCCTCCACTAAATTTCCCTTCAATCGGATTCTGGTTTACCATTCCTTCGTCTATTGTATCTCGTATTCGTAGTTCAGGCTTGGACTTGGCTGGAGGATTGCATGCGATAGAGCATGCCATGATAGCAATTTCTCCATTACATGCAATGTGTGACCCAAGAGATCTCGGGGGGGTTTCCACTGAACTTCATCGAGATACTATGGAACCAACGATTTTCGTATATGATGGATACAAGGGTGGAATTGGGTTATCAGAAAAACTCCATGAGTTGTTACCTGAGCTCTTGGGGACTATATTAAATCTCGTTAAAGATTGTAAATGCGAGGAGGGGTGCCCCTCATGTATCTACTCATCAAAATGTGGAACTAACAATGAACCATTAGACAAGAAGACTGCTATTGTTTTGTTGAATTACTTAGTAGAAGAGCTTCACGGATAGCATAGTAGGATGAGCAGGATCTTCTTTGATATGGAGACGTACAGTCCTGATGATTCATGCCCTCGACCGCACCGCCACCAGACCTTCCTGCGGCTTCCTAGAGTGATCTGATCTGGAGTCAAGTCCCCGTTCCTGTCTCCGGCTTCTTTTTCTTGGATGTCATCCGACAGACTTCGAAGTCTGTTGTTGGGAGTGTGAATCGTTTTCCCTGGTGTGTAGGCTCCTTAGCCTTTTTTTCTGGATCATTTGTTTTCCTTTTGTAAACTACCTTACCGTCGCGACGTTTATCGTAGTTGATCGTACTTTTCCTTGCGTCTCCTCTTCCCATGGTTAAAATCTCCTTTTCCCTGCATCTGACCGTTTATTCTTAGTTTACCCGGCTGTATGTATGCCTTTTCTCTCTTTTGGTTGAGTGCCACCCTTTGGCTAGTTCAGGATTCAGATAAGCAAAATTATAGCGAATATTTTGAGAAAAACAAAGGAGTAAAGTATGGGATGATCATGCATTAAATCCCTGTTCCAAAGAGAATCAAGGCAAAAGAAGCAGTCCGGACAACCAGTCCCCCGGATCCTACTGGCTACCGCTGCTTCCCATTCATGTCCTCGACTGCATCTCCACCAGATCTTCCTACCATTTCCTAGAGTTATATCTGATGCTTTTCGTAGTCAATACCTATTTGGAAGGGTCTTTCCAAGTTATTTTTTTTCGAGAAACTTTACAGTTGGAGATTCAGGGAGCTGGTTTAGCTCTTTCCAGAGGGTTTGGCAATGTACAGGGGAGCGAACCCCATTATCATGGAGATATCTCCGGTCTCTTTCCCATTTTTTTATGTATACACCATAACGGCGACCGTCGGAGACAACAAGGCGGTTGCAGTTTGGCTTGCCCTTAGAATACGTTTCTGCCTGAGACTTTGCAGTTAGAACCTGATCCAATTTCACTATCTTTTGTTGGAGTTTCTCTGGAAGCCCACAGGAGGAGAGCTCAAGCCCTCACCCAACGCGAGTGAGGCTCTGGGGGAACCAATTGAAAGCCAAAGGGGAGCTGGATGTGATGCTCAAAACTAGAACATTCATCAAGCGAGTGGCTTTTGAGGAGAACCCATAGCCACCTAGTGATGGCTTAATATTCATAATGTCGATGTATGGGTGTTGGAGGATGTTCATTGTATCGGGTAAGCGTTGATGTTGGAGGCACATTCACTGACCTCGTTGCGATGGGCGGAGAGAATGGGCGAGTCATCAACATCAAGGTCCCCACGGAGCCCAAAAGCCCCGAATTGGGAGTTCTCCTAGCCCTTCGTAGGTTCCTTGAGGGGAGGGACCCCCTCAACGTGGGAATGGTGGGCCACGCCACAACAATCGCCACCAACGCGCTATTTGGCCAGGTTGACCTAGACCTACCCAGAACCGCATTCGTTACCACTGAGGGGTTCAGGGACGTTTTGGAGATCGGTCGCCAGAGGAGGGCGGAGGTATACAACTTGTTCTTCCAGCGGCCACAGATGCTAGTGGCGAGGAGGGACAGGAACGTGGTTCGGGAGCGGATGGACCATAAGGGGAACGTGGTGAGGCCTCTAAATAAGGAGGACCTTGAGGGGGCCGTCAAGAGGATACAGAGAAATGGCGTCGAATCAGTGGCAATAGGGTTCCTTAACTCCTACGCAAATCCAATGCATGAAGAACAGGCATATGTTATCCTCAAGGAAGCATTGCCTGATATTCCCATTACCGTCTCGAGCCGGATCTCTAGTGGATACCGGGAATACGAGCGGTTCAGCACGGCAGTTGTTAATGCAACACTTATTCCCATCATCAAAACATACGTCTCCCGTCTCGCCGACGGTCTGAAGGGGCTCGGGGTAGTCGCGTCCTTTTACGTGATGCAGTCCAATGGGGGGATGGCTGCTTCCGAGGTTGTCTCAGAAAAACCAGCATCCATAGTGGAGTCTGGCCCAGCCTCAGGAGTCATCGCCTCTGCCTGGATGGGGGGCCTCATTGGTCGAGATGAAGTGATGAGCTTTGATATGGGGGGGACAACGGCTAAGGCTGGAACTGTAAGGGGGAGGATCCCAGAGGTAGTTCATGAATATGAGGTTGCGGGAAAGGTCCATATGGGACGTATCCTCAAGGGGAGCGGGTATCCCGTAAGTTTCCCATTCATTGATCTCGCAGAATGTAGCACGGGTGGGGGGACAATTGCTTGGGCGGACGAGTCCGGAGGGCTCCATCTTGGACCTATGAGCGCTGGGGCTAAGCCTGGGCCAGCCTGCTACGGGAAGGGCGGAGGCGAGCTGACTATCACAGACGCCAACCTTGTCTTGGGACGGCTAAATCCAAATAGCTTATTGGGGGGGCAGATGGAGATCAAACCCAAGCTCGCAGAGAAAGCAGCTGAGCGACTCGGGGGTAAGCTGGGGATGGATCCTGAGAGTACCGCTATGAGTGTTATCAAGGTCGCCGACTCCCTAATGTCCCAGATACTCAGGATAGTCTCTATTGAGCGGGGCTACGATCCCCGACGATTCACCTTAGTATCCTTCGGCGGGGCGGGCCCTATGCACGCATGCTCTCTTGCAGAGGGGCTGGAGATCGACGAAATTATAGTGCCCCCAAATCCTGGAATGTTCTCCGCGTTGGGTCTCCTTACAGCCGATCTATTTCACGATCTTTCTAAGGCCATTATCACCCGGGTAGAGCGAGCTGATGTGGGACAACTTGAGGTCCTGTTTGGGGAGATGGAGGAGGAGGGGCGAGAGATACTTTCCTCTGAGGATGTTTCTCCTGGGGATATGAGGCTTAGGAGATACATGGATCTCAGGTACTATGGTCAATCCTATGAGATCTCCGTCGACTATCCAGAGGGACCTTTGGAGGATCGGATGCACCAAGCAGTTAAGAACTTCCACAAAAGGCACGGAAAAATCTACGGCTACTATGATAAAGATGAGCCTGTGGAACTCGTGACCCTTAGGCTTAGAGCGGTGGGGTTTATTAAAAAACCGGCGCTCTTACGGATTCCGAAAGGCTCAAAACGGCCAATCCCCACCAGCGTTAGGTCTGTCTATTTCGATGGACCTGACACGTGGTTTGAAACCCCGATATACAAACGGAAAGATCTTGGATCTGGGAGCGTCCTTCATGGGCCTGCCATCATTGAGCAGTACGACTCCACGACGGTAGTCTACCCCGAGTGGAAGGGAGAAACAGACTGGTTCGGCGTCCTTAATCTCAGGAGGGAAGCCCAATAGTCCTCGATGCAACAACAGTGGAGGTCATCAAGGGCGCCCTTATTTACGCCGCCGAGGAGATGGGGATCGCACTAAAAAAGTCAGCTTACTCTCCTAACATAAAGGAGAGGATGGATCACAGCTGCGCCCTCTTCGACCACCAGCGCCGCCTAGTCGCTCAGGCTGAGCATATCCCTGTACACCTAGGCTCCATGGCGATAGCGGTCCGAGAGGGGCTTCGCCTATACAAAAACGAGTTGGGACCAGGGGACATGCTTCTTTTCAATGACCCCTATATTAGTGGTACCCACCTCCCTGACCTTACCTTAATAGCCCCAATATTCTACGATGGTGAGCTTATCGGCTATGCAGCTAACAAGGCCCACCATACAGACGTAGGCGGGAGGGCTCCTGGGAGCATCGCGGGGGACTCTACAGAGCTCTATCAGGAAGGTCTCATTATTCCACCGGTGAAGTTCGTTCGAAGCGGTGCCATCGACACGGAACTCTCATGGCTCTTCAGGAGCAACGTAAG
This sequence comes from Candidatus Bathyarchaeota archaeon, assembly GCA_002726865.1. Next base: position 2,892 of record PBSW01000051.1, on the reverse strand, counting down.
AACTCCCGAGATCCAGATGGGGGATTTGAGGGCCCAGATAGCTGCAAATAACACTGGAAAACTACGGGTGGGCGCGCTCATCCAAGAGTACGGGGTAGAGGTGCTCCACGAGGCGATGGGAGCCGTGATGGATTACTCCGAGCGTCGAATGCGGGCCAGTATCCAGACTATCCCCGATGGGACATATGAAGCGGAGGATTGTCTCGAGGACTCGGGGACAGCAAACGATCCCCTATTTATCCATGTCAAAATCATAGTTGAGGGCGATTCTGTTGAGTTTAACTTTGAGGGTACTTCACCCCAGGTTGCAGGGCCTGTTAACGCCCCACTAGGAGTCACTCTCGCCGGCGTCTTTTTTACCTTGATCTCAGTGACTGACCCGACCATCCCTGTGAATGAAGGATGTTTCAGGCCTCTAACATTGAACATTCCGGAGGGGTGTTTTCTCAATCCTCGGAGGCCAGCCCCGGTAGCAGGGGGTAACGTAGAGACAAGTCAGAGGAACGTGGATGCCCTCATGGGGGCTTTAGCCAAGGCCCTTCCTGGGAGAGTGCCCGCAGCTAGCCAGGGGACTATGAACAATGTCTCCGTGGGCGGATTACGGAGGGATGGGTCTCCTTGGACGTTCTATGAAACCATTGCCGGGGGAAACGGGGGCCGACCCGGCTCAGATGGGGTGGATGGGGTTCATGTCAATATGACCAACACCATGAACACCCCAATTGAGGCCCTAGAGGCTGATCTCCCTCTCAGATTCGAGGCCTACAGGTTCCGCCCAGATACCGGGGGACCTGGTAGATGGAGAGGAGGCTGCGGTATCGAGAGGATTTGGACTCTGCAGTCGGAGTGCGCTACCCTCTCAATCCTCGGGGAGAGGAACAAGATTCCACCATGGGGTCTCTATGGAGGGGGACCTGGGGCCCTTGGAGAGTATATTCTCTTTAAGCGGGATGGAACTAAGCGGAAGCTCCCCTCGAAGTGCACAGTGCCCATTGAGGAGGGGGACACCTTATTGATCAGAACCCCGGGAGGTGGAGGGTACGGGGACCCTTATGCGAGACTCCCCGCCCTAATACAAGAGGACGTCCTTAATGGCCTCTGCACCGTCGAATCCGCAGAGAGAGAATACGGTGTGGCCATCGAGCCAGACTCATTGACTGTGGATGTTGAGGCCACAGAGGCCCTCAGGAAGCGCCGCATCATCGGTATAGACTGATCTAGTTCAAAGTTCCGTCGCGCGCTTCTACGGGTCTCTCTGACCACCAAATATCCCTCCTAAGTAGCCATCAGGTCACCAAGAGCCACAGAAACATCCCTTAGGTACCCCATAGTATCCGCTAGAGCCTCTTACCCATCAAGATCGCTTTGTAGCCCCAAAACGCGTGTGATATACTCTAATCTTGACTGACGTAGTTATCTTTTTATTTATGATTTATCCCGAGAATCCTATCAATGAGCAACAAAACCAGGGGGCGCTTCTCCCTCCCCTTTAGGCCGCCTTTCTTTTACGGATGGGTCATAGTTGTGGTCTCCTCCCTTACCATTTTCTTTTCGGGACCAGGTCAGACCTACAGCGTCTCTACATTCATCGACTCCTATATCAGGGAATTTGGCTGGAGCCGGTTTACGATCTCCACTATGTACTCTACAGGGACTCTAACTGCTGGCCTTTTGATGGGGTTAGTGGGTAACTTGCTCGACCGCCGGGGTCACCGAGTTGCAACAACATCCATTGCACTTGTTTTCGGTTTGGCCTGCTTGGGTATGAGTATCGTAAATAGTTCCTTTACACTGTTAGTCGGGTTTTTTTTGATACGACTCTTGGGTCAAGGATCCATGAGCCTAAGCAGTAGCACCCTTGTCCCCCAGTGGTTCATTCGGAAAAAGGGGCGAGCTCTCAGTATTGTTGCAATAGGAGGTGCTGCAGGGTCTGCGCTCATCCCGCCTTTAAATATTTACATCATCGAACATTTTGGATGGAAGACCGGATGGCGAATCTGGGCCGTTCTACTATGGCTCGTAATGGCACCTGTTGCCTATCTCCTGACCAGGGATAAACCAGAAGATGTAGGACTCGCCCCTGACGGCGAGACATTGTCCCCATTAGTAAATGAACCTAATAATTCACCCTTGGGGGAGAGCTGGACAGTTAGGGAGGCTATGGGCACTAGGACTTTCTGGCTCCTCCTTTTCTGCAATATCATCCCCTCTGCGATTAACACAGGTCTCATTTTCCATCAGATCTCAATCATGGACCAAATTGGAGTCTCTGCCCAATCAGCCGCAGTAGTTTTGAGCCTCATGGCCTTCATCCGACTTCCCGTAGTGCTTGTTGCAGGCCGGATCGCTGACAAAGTGCCCGCTAGATTCGTTCAAATAGGCTCCATGGCCGGGCTCTTTGTCACACTTGTCATCCTATATATGACGGATTCATTCCAGATGGCAGGGATTTATGGCATCATAACAGGGATAACAATGGCCTTTCAGATAATGGTGAGTGGAGTGATCTGGCCTGACTATTATGGACGCCATCACTTAGGTAGTATCAGAGGGATGACAATGATGGCAGGAGTGATTGGATCAGCACTAGGCCCCCTCCCCTTTGGATATGCATACGATATCTTTGGAGGTTATACTGAGGCTTTAACGATCTCCATGATCTTTCCAATCCTTGGAATGATTGCAGCTTTTCTGGCTAAACCGCCACGAAAAACAAAGATCAAGCCTCCAACCATACCTTAATCGTTTACATAACTCACGTGTTATGATTGTTCTGGAGGAGATGAATGATATATCCGATGGTACCATGGAATATCCCAATATGTCCGCGTTGGGTGTTGCCGTGGAGTATTTTTTTTGGCTCGAGTTAGACGAGAATTGTGGATCTGTTTT
>PBSW01000050.1 GCA_002726865.1 Candidatus Bathyarchaeota archaeon | reverse complement strand
ACTTAGGATCGGGAGCAGGAGCTAACTTAGGATCGGGAGCAGGAGCTAACTTAGGATCGGGAGCAGGAGCTAACTTAGGATCGGGAGCAGGTTCAGGAGAAGGAGCTGAAACAGACTCAGCGGACAAATCAGAGCCAGGAAATTCAGTTTGTATACTGTAACCTACACCATCAGTGGTTATCTTCACTGAGCCATGGAGATCGGTCCGATAAATAATAATATTTTTGATTACTAGTGCATCCAGGGTTTCCTGATGAGGATGCCCATATCGATTTCCTCCCCCCACGGATATTAAAGCAACCTCTGGGTCAACCAACTCTAAATATTCTGAACTCGTGGAGGTCTGACTACCGTGGTGGGCAACCTTCAAGACCGTGGAGCTCAAATCTATGCCCGCATCCAAGATACTCGCTTCGGTGGAGGCTTTGCTGTCTCCCGTAAGCAGGAAGGTCATGTTGTATACCTGTAGCCTCATGACAATGCTGTTGTCATTTGCATCGTCAAACTCTAGTGGGTGGATAGGATTGAGAATAGTGACTACGACACGGTCATCCAAGAGGATACTGTTCCCCCTGATTGCTGTTTGAACCGTTCTCGACCCTACTGAGGAGACATAGTCCTGGTAAGTGACTGTTGTTGCGGGGTATCCACTATCGATGACGACGGGAATCTGAGATATATTGTACTCTTCTAGTACGGTAATCAACCCGCCGATGTGATCGGCATGGGGATGGGTGGCAACAACGTAATCGATCCGTGTGACATTCAGAGTTAGGAGATAATCTACAACGAGGTCCCCTGCCGACCGCGGGCCTCCGTCTATGAGCATGTCGAGATCTGGTGTATCCACAAAGATGGCGTCTCCCTGGCCCACGTCTATGAAATGCACTATGACATTCTCTGATAGGGGAATTGGGGGTGTAGTCTGGATAAATGGGAGAACAGGCTCGGTTTCGGGCTCTGGTTTAGGTTCAAGCGGAGGGAGTTCCCCGCTATTTGTTGATCCCTTTGTTGAGGGCTGTAATCTCCAATCAGTATCCAAGTCTCCATCTTGGCCATTGGGATATCTCGACCATGAGAGCTCATCATTCTGATCATCACTTAAGGGAGGTGTTCTATCGATCTCATTTTCACCAGCATCCCTGAGAATGATGCTCTCTCCATCGTTATCCAACCACTGGGAGGCGCGACTAAGTACATAGAAACTGTCTGCTTCAATAATAGTACCTTCGGATATAGTAACAGTGACTTCTTTTCCACCTGTTGTTAAAATAGACCATGTGCTTATATCAACAGGTTCAGATGAAGGATTGTAAAGCTCCACCCACTCCTCAACGCTGAGATAATTATCGTTTCCCAACGGATTCTGATCGAACTCATTTATGACAATCTGATCAGGCGTTAATGCTTTCACACGGTTTGCATTCGACTCCAGCATTAACTCAACCTCTCTAGTCAAAGTGATCTTGAATGTGTACGTAGTATCTTCCTCAGCGGTCCACGTATACTGGGATGATTCACGCATATCCACAGAGTCCGTTGGAGTGTCTAGATTCACAGTATAATCGTTGGGGATGAATGTGATATCCGATGCGGACCAGGACAGTGTTGATTCTCCGGAGACTCCGGTGAATGTATGTACTTTAAAGGTCCAATTCGCCGGGTACTCTTCCGGCAGGTAACTCGCGTACAGTTTTCGGAGATTAACTGGGCTGGAAGGGTTGTCGGGGTGGTAGAAGTATGATTCAACTCCTGCGAATCCAGGTGGGAGCACTAGTTCTCCTAGATTTTCATCAAACCCGTTGGTGGCATCAGTTTTCATGCCGAATGACGCATCCAAAGCAGAGGATTCACCCACATCCACAAGAAGAAAAACGGTCCATTCTCCCGTTGTCAAATGCGATGTGTTGCTTTGGGGTGTGCTAAACGCGTAAACCTTAGCGTTCTCGGACCCTGTGAAGATGACCTCGTTAGCCACATCAAGAGAGGCGTCCACACGACTCCCAGGAGAAAAGGTATAGCTCCAGAGATCCTGACGCGTTAGGGGGACTCTTCTACCTAAATATATTTTTTGAGAGGGATCTCCATGGGATGACAAGACAGAGGGTACTAGAAATGCAAAGAAAAACGACAATATTATTAGAAAGCAAATTGTGGCTAAATTCCTGAATCGAGTCAATTAGCTCGTTAATATTGGTTAAAATATTTAAATATAAATAATTTCGCGCGCGTAAAAAAAATGAGATCTAAGAGTTAAATATCCTGATCGCGCGCACGACAGGATTTTTTTCCATGCACCGCCAAAAATAACTCGTCTGTCTTACAATTGTGTTGTACTCTTCTTAGACATTGAACATGATTTTATAAATACCTGTTTCAAAGTTTCATTTGTTTTTGGCGCACGCCCCCATATTTATTGTCTCTCAGCAGTGTGTGAGAAAAAAGCATTGGAAGTGGAGGTTATAATTTAAGCCCGAAAGACAGACTACATCCTTGATCACGATGTCTGAGCCTAAGGAAGGATTCCTCAAAAGCGGAGGATACAGAGTCCACTACCTCCTCTGGGGTGGCACCGGCCCCAAGCTCGTCTTTATCCACAGCATGGGAATGGATGCCCATGGTTTCGAGGCCATATATAATGCCCTCAATGGAGAGTACCAGATGCTGGGATTAACCATCTTAGATCACGGGGACTCGGATATTCCTAAACCATCTCTCACTCTTCCTGACCACGCCGAGATCATGAGAGACTGCTATAGGCAGCTGGCCTTCGAGCCGATAATCCTGATAGGACATAGCGTTGGGGGGATGATGGGAATAACCCTCGCAGCGGAGCATCCCAACGAACTCAAAGGCCTAGTGTTGGTTGATATCGCACCCCGGATTGAGAAGAGAAAATACTCGTCGGCCCCGCCCCCTAAACTTTTCGAAAGTAAGGAGCAGGCTAGGGACTACTTCAAGGAGAAGTACTCTGGTTTTACAGAGGACGCTGTGGAGAACCGGATTAAGCATGGCCTCAAAGAGGATAATGAAGGTAAGCTGACGCTGAAGTCGACCCCAAACATTATGCGGCCCAGCCTATCCCTTGATCTCTGGCCCTTCGCAAAGAGGATCGAGACAGCGACTCTTATGGTTCTAGGAGGCAAGAGCGCCGTTGTGACCCTGGCTGCCCAAGAAAGGATGCGGGAAGTCATCTCAGGTATTGAGATCGTCACAGTAAAGGAGGCAACCCATATGGTACCTCAAGATAATCCAATAGAGTTCGAGAGACACCTAAGGCGCTTTCTTGAACGCATAGCATAGCCCTTCCCAAAGGTCTTATCCTTCCTATCTGGTCTATCCACAGTGAATAACATGACCCTAGACTTCATACTTGACCTTCAAAGATGGGGAGGAGGAGAGCCAACCGCAGTGGGAGAAGGCCACAAATTCACATATGAAGGCAAGTTCTATTCCATCCTTTACACGAGGGGAGGCCTTTTTAGGGGGAACCACATCCACCCCGTAGACCAGCACACATTACTGATGAAAGGTATGGGAAGGTACGTCTTCAAGGTGAATGGTGAAAACCTAGATCACGTCCTCGTGGAGGGGGAGATCCTTGATGTTCCCGCCGGCGTGCCCCATATATTCCTTCCCGAGGAAGACTGCCTGACCGTGGAGTGGTGGGAGGGAGATTTCATCGCAGAGGAGTATGACTTCCCAGAGTTCACCGTAGAGATCAATAAACGCATAGAGGAGTTCAACCAGAAGGTAGAAGAGCTCAAGCATCAGAAGAAATAGCCCAAAAAGTAACCTCTTCCCTTTTCTGAGTTTTCTGGCATTCACGAATTTCAGATAGGGTGTGGAAAATCCACTTATTCGTGGCAAATTGGGAGTTGAAAGTTTAAAAAAAATTACATCGCTCTCCCCTTTTGAGGTATAACCTCGATGGAAGACTTTATCCAAGGAGACCCCTCTAGGCATGGGATGACTAACATAGGCGAAGGCGACGACATCCTTCTCTACCTCGATGGAAAACGCACCTATATGATTCGTGTAGAGGCCGGAGCCCAGTTCCACACACATAAGGGCTACGTTGAGCTGGACGAGATTATAGGCCGACCCTATGGCTCCCCTCTGGTGAGCAGCCTCGGGATCAGGTTCATAGCCCTCAAGCCATTGATCAGGGACAGGATCCTCAAGACCGACCGCAGGACCCAAGTCCTCTACCCTAAAGACATCGGATACATTATGATCCTGCTCGGAGTGGGCTCAGGTTGTAGAGTAGTCGAAGCAGGAACCGGGAGCGGGGCCCTCACCCTATCCCTTGTTGACGCCGTAAGACCTGACGGCATAATCTATTCCTATGAAATTAACCCAAAATTCCAAAGGGTTGCCGCCAGGAACATAGAGAGGGCTAAACTCATGGATTTCGTGGAATTAAGAGAAGGGGACGTGACTCAAGGCATCGAAGTTGCTAACGTGGATGCTGTAGTTCTTGACATGGCGGTTCCTTGGCTTGTGGTGCCCCATGCATACGAGGCACTAGCTGGTAGCGGGGTTTTCGTTTCCTTCAGCCCTACCATCGAGCAGGTGATGAAAACGACATATGCGCTCAAAGAGATGCCTTTCGTAGAGATCAAGACCATCGAGCTCATGCTGAGGAAGATAACCGTGGCTGAGAATAAGACGCGCCCCCAGACTCAGATGCTGGGCCACTCAGGATACATTACCTCGGCCCGGAAGATCCTCAAATAGGGAATCGATAATCATTAATTTGTGCTGGTTCTACTTTTCGTTGTTTATTATGTTCAATGAAAAGTCCTTGACGCTCATGAAAGAGCTCATGGAGGCCTTTGGGCCATCGGGATTCGAGAGGGAAGCCAATACGATCTGTAAAAATTACATGGCGCCTTACGCTGACGATGTGTTTGTGGATAGGCTGGGGTCTGTCACATTTGTCTCTAGGGGGACGGAGGATAGGCCAAGGCTGCTTTTGGCGGGGCATACGGATGAGATTGGATTCATGGTTTCCTCAGTTTCAAAGGAGGGTTTCCTCACATTTAACGCCCTAGGGGGATGGTGGAGCCAGGTGCTCTTGGGGCAGAGGGTTGTTATCCGTGGCCAGAAAGGGGATTTGGATGGGGTGATCGCGTCTAAGCCTCCGCATATCCTCCCTGCTGCGGAGAGAAGCAAAGTGGTGGAGAGGCATCAGATGTTCATTGATATAGGGGCCACTAGCAAAGAGGAGGTTGTTGAGGCCGGTGTGAGAATTGGGGATCCCGCCGTGCCTTGGAGCCCTTTTAAGCTGGTTAGAGACGGAAAGGTGGCGATGGGAAAGGCCTTCGATGATAGAATAGGTGCGTTTATCCTGATGGAGACTATACGACGCATAAAGGAGCAGGATATCGAGCATCCAAACACCATCTATGGGGCCTGTACAGTTCAAGAGGAAGTGGGGCTACGCGGAGCCCAAACCACTTCCCATCTAGTGAACCCTGATGTGGGAATTGCGTTGGAGGTGGACATCGCTGGGGACGTTCCTGGGATCAAGCCATACGAGGCTATTACTAAGATGGGGCAGGGCCCCGGGTTGCTCACCTGGGACAGATCCATGATCCCTAATCAGCCCTTCAAGGAGCTCGTGATCCAGACCGCGAAGCACGCACAAATACCTCTACAACTAAGCCAGGTCTCAGGAGGAACGGATGCGGGACGGATCCACTTGAACCGGGGAGGTTGTCCCAGCGTTGTGATCAGTATACCCACAAGACACATTCATAGCCACGTGGGATATCTGAGCCTCAAAGACACTGAAAACGCAATCCGTCTCACAATCGAGCTCATCAAGAGACTAGACGCGCAGACTGTAGAGGGCTTTACTGCCCTTTAGACTTTTTATTGATTCCCACTCGGTATACGTGAGTTGAAACCTCTCCTGAAATGATCAAACTGGAAAAGAATTCAGGTGGAGATGACAAAAGACATCTTTTCTGGGATATCGGAGAGAGATGGTACTACGAGCATGCGTGAACTATCATGAATCATAGAAGCACAGTGAAGGCAAACAAGAAAATGGAAGAAGGTAAGAACCTCTAAGAGAGAAGGAATTAGGTTCATGAGCAAATAAAGAGGGACATTTCTGCTACATGAACGCGTACACAAGTCCAAAAGACGTGACGCAGCATCAGCAACAAGAACTCCAGCAGGGACAGCTGCTACAACCTGCTTAAAAACCAATAACGCTTAGTCTTTGATGGATTTAAGGTCACTATCGTCGATGAATCTCGTCCAGTCGATCGTCATTATTACCACTAGGACGATGACTAATAGGGCCATAGAGACTACCCCACCCAGGACCCCCCCTGACTTGAAGATGTCCTTCACGAATACGTAGCTGTACCTCCCGGCATATGCAACGAAGGACAGCATTATTGTTTTCCCCAGGAACATGGCCCCTAGGGCTTTTTTAAAGTCATATCTGAGGACACCGAGAGGGATGAGTATAACGTCATCTGGGAGCGGAAGCAGAGCGAAAAGGAAGATAATGGTAACCCCGTATCGCTGGACGAGGTTCTTGGCACTCTCTAGGCGTTCCTCGTAGCGACCCTTAATGACCTTACGACCCCCCATGCCGACGAGATAGGCGGAAGCCTGCCCGACGGTGGACCCTATACCGCAGACGAGACCTAGGAGGAGAGGATTAAGGGTGGACCCGAATGCGTAAATGGTAATTGTAAAAGGAACGGGGAACAAGATGGTTAAGTTCCCGAAGAGGGAGATCAGAAAGGCTCCAAAGTAGCCGTAGTTAATGACGAGGTCACCCATCCAGCCCCACACGTCCACCGCCAATTCTCTCCCGTGATTTACTGGAAGATGAACGGGGGGAACAATATATGAATCTACGCTAAAGACCGAATAGGGTAACCAATATCCTGCCTCCTAGCACTAACAACCAAAAGAATGGCGCCGGGAATGGGATTCGAACCCATGCGCTCCGGAGAGCACCAGTTTTCAAGACTGGCGCCTTAAACCACTTGGCTATCCCGGCCCACTCAAAATGCCCCCCACTTAAGTAAATCTTTATCGCCCCATAGTTCATCCTAAAGCATTAGTGTTATACAAAATCCTATGAAACTAATCGCGCTGAGGATGATATCAGGACCACCTTCAATGTAAGCATAAACACCAATAACGCATAGTTCATCAACGAGTGAAACGCAGTCACCCAGAACCAGTGGAAAGAACCATAACAGCTACGCGCGCGATTTTTTGTAGAGGAAGACAAAAAACGAGTTAATAATGCTTTCACTTCATAGATAGAGGAATAAATTTCCAATACTATTCCAGGCGCTAGAAGACTGCTCAAAGTCTATAATCTGCTTCTATTCATTTATTTATACTTAAACTAGCCCAAGATCCAGCTTAGATACAAAAAAACCTCTTGGCATTACGAGAAGTAACCTCGGCCACATCTTCCTCGGATATCCCTTTTAGCTCTGATAATGCCCTCAGAGTGAGCAAAATATCTGCGGGTTCAGCCCTTTTCCCGTGATAACTGACTGGAGAATCTGTCTCGATGACAATACGTTCAAGAGGCGCCTCGGCGAGAGCTGCCCTGTGATCCCTACTGAACTCCGCTGCGGGAGTAGCCGATATAAAATAACCCGAATCCAAGACCTTATGTAGAACCTCTAGGGGCCCGCTGAACCAGTGGAATATAATCCGGCTGGGTCCATGCTCGCTTGCGAGGGTTAAGGCATCATCCCATGCTCCCCTCCCGTGTACCAAGGCTGGTTTTTCGTGCTCCAATGCAATCTGAAGCAGTTTAATATAGATTTTCCGTTGTTGTTCTCTTGCATCCTCACTCTTTTTTGCCCCTCGGTACCAATAATCTAGACCAATCTCTCCTACGGCTACACATTGGTCAATGTGCTCAATGATAAACCTAATAGTCTTCTCAGTGTCTGCGACCATCCACTCCATCGGGTGAATGCCAAAAGCGGGATACACGTATCCCTTATAATCGCTAGCCCATCCAAGGGTCGCTCGCGATGTCTCTAGGTTTCCACCGACAGCGATAATGGCATCGATACCGACTGCCCTCGCTCTCTCAATAACTCCCTTCCGGTCTTCTAGGTTACTGAGATGAGCATGGGTGTCCACAAGCCTGATGGTACCCGCATCCTCTCTCACAACTATACTCATAATCCAAAAGGAGGCGAATAATAATATCAATTAATCTATTATGACTTATTCAGTTCTTTTATCTCCAACTGTCAAGTTCCGCTTCCTGCTTCTGGCCCTCCCTCTTTCTCTTAAAGACGTACCATATTAACCAGGAAAACGTGAATATCGGGAGAACGTCTAACCCTGGAATGAGCTCCAAGAAAGTGATGGCTCCGATCCACCTGAAGAAGAACACGGAGAAAGTAATCCCCACAATGTCGATGGGATCCCCTGCTACAGGCATCATGAGAAGCGGGAAAATGTACTCTATAAGATCTAGACTCACACACACAACGAGGGTCAGAACCTCGTCCCAGTAATACTGCAGAAGCCAAGGAATAGAAACCGTGCGATTGTACAACGATACATAAACTCGGGGCTCATATTTAAAACGCAACTATACGATTTTGGCTAGCGAATACCTTTTCTAATCGGAAATAAATGAATTAACCACGAAAAACCTTAATCCCCACTAATTACCAACAGCAGAGATGTTCAAGGTAACTTTTTCACTAATAAGAGAAATGTAAAAACCGAGAATCCTAGTCTCGGATACCTTCTAGAACGCTTATGGCATTCCAGATCCGGGTCCTAGTATACATGGGCATATTTGGGTCCTGAGAAATCTGATCCAGGAGGTCAATGGCGTTTGCCGCTCTTGCAGCCGGGCTTAGACTCTCATCCAGTAGCAAGTCATTTGCCTTTTTCGCTGTCCTCCGGATATTTCTCGGAGTAGTGTTGTCCTCGGAGACACGATTCAATACGGCCATAGCTTGGCTCAGTTTCTGTTTGTAAACTTCTTTATTATCTGGCAAATTCTCACTTCCAATTATTCGGTGAAACAGATAGACGAATCTGATTTTGATAATACTCCTCAGAGTATCGATAAAAGCCTATCCATCAAATATAAAGGCAACTTTGAATTTCTATTTTTTTCCTCGAAGGTAAGCAGGCAGATCTATAACGCTTTCCAGGAGAACTTTGGGGAAACACCCGTCCCACGAAAAGTCCCCATGTCGCCCGGTCTTGACCCCTATGAAAAAAACCTCAGCGTTCGCCGCGCTATTAGCATCTATATGATTATCGCCAATGAAGATGATCTCATTCAGATTCAGGTTAAGTAAGGTTGCCGTATGTTCCAGAGCTTCACGGTATGGTTTAGGCTTGGGAGTCTCACCCCTTCCAAGGATTACATCAAATAGGTCATAGGCGCCGATTTTTGTTAGGGCTTCTACAGCGTAGGCATGGTGGCTCCTTGTGAGGACTGCTAGCTTGTAGCCTGATTCTCTAAAGTTTTGGAGGGCATTCTGTACTCCATCTATCTCAGAGATGTCTTGGACAGCATCAAGCTCTCCCTGATTCATTATCTCTTCTAGAGTCTGTCTCACTAAGTCGATATCAACCTGTTGTTTACCATTTTCTCGTAGAATTTTCTCGGAGGTCGCAATTATCACGACTGTAGTCTGTTTAGGGGTGAGGATATCTTTTGGAATTCCGTTCTCCTCGAGGAAATTGATCATCCGCTCTTTCATTACAGTGAAATTTATTGAGGTATTAATCAGTGTGCCATCAAGGTCAAAGATTATTCCCTTTATGGTGTTCATGATTAATATTCATCCTCTATAGGATATTGGTGAAATCTTTCGAGACCCGATTTAAGGTTTTGGTGGTATCGCGCGCGATGTTCAATCTGTTCGCACACAGGAGTATTCGTTTGTCGTAAGGACTGAAATTAAAGGACTAGGAGTTTAAAAAGGGTAAAAGAATCTATTTGGATCTTTTTCCTAGGAGTTTCTTGATTTCAAAGGAGGTAAATCTTGCAGTGATGATCCTTTCAGTGGAAAAGATCCTAGCAGCAATATATAGAACAACGAGGGTGAACGCCGTAATGTACCCTATGCTCCTAAGAACGAGGGTATAGTTCCCTATGAAGGCTGCCTTTGAAGCGATGATGCTATGGGTGTATGGAATCATTAAAAGGATCATCTGTATTGCCTTGGGGAGCATCGAGAGGTCGCTGAACATAAGGATGATCGCGGGGAGCATAATGGGTATAGTAAGGAATCCAGTGAGACTCTGAGCGCTCCTGACGTTGTCGGTGAAGGTAGCCAGGCTTATCGCGAGGGCAAGGCCGGAAACGAGGGTCACAAACATATTGACTCCCAGGAGCATAGTTCCCAGTGGCTCGAGGCCGATTGAGAGGTCTTGGGTAGACATAGTAGTGAGCTCTGAGGTGAAGCTGAAGGCCGATGTCATGTAGTAGCCGAAGCCAATCATGTATGCGATGGCCCCAGCGACGGCGACTACGATGCTGCCAGCGAGCTTTCCACTGAGAATAGTAAGGCGGCTAACTGGAAGAGTCATAAGTGTCTCCAGGGTCTTTTGTTCCTTTTCGATAGCGATGCTCGTTGCTGCCATCTGGATCGAAAACATGAGCATAACCATTACCATAACAGGGAGCATCACGCTCTGGGACATTATGACAGAGATGATCTGAGAGGGAGCTACATTTATGACGTTCCCTTTGATTATTGATTGATAGTCGACGCTAATGGGACTCCTGACAACCCTCGCTTCCCTCATCTCACCCGCTTGTTCCAAAAGGTTATTGATATTTGAGATGGAAAGGAAGTAGGCGTAATAGTTGATGAGTCCCCCAATAGCGTCCGTTGAGCTTGTTTCTGCAATAGAAAGGCTCCTCAGGTTAGCGTACACCTTCAACTCTCCTCTTAAACCTTGGGAGACGTTTTTTGAATAACCTTCCTTGATCCATAAGAGCGTGGTAGCGTTAGTTTCCTGGTATTTTCGGAGAGCGTCCTTGATTCCATTTGCATCGATCGTGAGAACGGTGTTGTTTCTGTGGAGATAGTCGAGAAGAGCAGTTGTGGTTACCCCATCATCTTCGTTGTAAATGGCAAATGATGCTGTGATCAACGCCCTCTGGACTGAAGTGGTAGAGATATTTATTGCGGAGCCCATCAAGGGGAAAATGATGAGGGGCATAAGTATGACTCCGATGAGGATCTTGGGATCCCTTATAAGCTCCTTGATCTCCTTCAGGACTAGGCTCCATAAGCTACCCAAGCTTTGCTATCTCCATGAAGACCTGCTCTAAATTATCCGCTGAAAACTTCTGGTTTAACTCGTCGGGACTCCCTTCGGCGATTATCTTCCCCTCGTTGATTAGAGCGACACTGTGACACAAGTACTCGACCTCAAGCATATTGTGACTGGAGAGAAGGATCGTGACTCCTTTGTTGGCCGCGTATTCTTTGATCACCTGACGTACGTGGAAAGCGTGGACTACATCCAGCCCTGAGGTAGGCTCGTCGAGGATTAGCAACTTTGGCTTGACCATCAATGCCCTGGAAAGGAGCAGTCTGCGTTTCATCCCTCTACTGTAACCTTTGATCCGGTCGTCGAGGCGTTCACTGAGGCCAGAAACAAGCTCGGCCTCTTGAAGCATCTCGTCCGCTGATTCCTTGCCATCAGCATAAAACCCTGCCATGAAACTGAGGTATTCATACCCCGAGAGGTTTTGATATGCTCCTGCTTCCTCAGGGAGATAGCTTATGATCCCCCTGACCTTCTCGGCGCTTTTCACGACCTCATTCCCGAAGATTGTAGCTGACCCAGAGGATGGCTTTATGAGGGTGCTGAGGATTCTGAGGGTGGTTGTTTTTCCTGCTCCGTTTGGCCCAATGAGACCATAAATCTCCCTTTCTCTAACTGTAAAGCTGATGCCTTCGAGGGCTACGATTTCACCAAATGTCTTTGTAAGGTTGTTTATCTCGATGGCGTTCCACATCTTTTTTTCCACTCTTCGAATTAATCTAGTGTGAAGCTTATAATCTTATTTCAAGAGCAGTGCAGAATAACGGAAACCCCTTTTTCAGTGGTGCATTTCAGCGGTGTCTGAGCACTTTTCCCGCTCTTTTTCCCGTATGTACGCCATTTTCGACGGTGACAGATCCGTTTACAAGAACATATTCGATCCCCTCTGGGAACTGGATCGGGTCCTGGTATGTACCTTTGTCAATGATCGTATCAGGGT
>PBSW01000049.1 GCA_002726865.1 Candidatus Bathyarchaeota archaeon | reverse complement strand
TCCCCTTTGAGGTCCAGTTTAGGGTTGCAGAGGGTGCAGACGCAGGGAAGCACAACTTGATCCTGAGGATCACCTATCAGGATGATTTGAACCAGCAGCACGTCGAGACCTTGGAGCTCACGTTGGATGTGGAGGAGGTTCGCTCTCAGGGCAACATTGAAACAAGTTCCATAGGCGGTTTCTGGGTCTGGCTTCGTAAAATCTTGGGATTGGGACCTTAGGGGGTAGACTTTGAGGATCTTAGATATCTTGCGGATGTCTCTTGAGAGCCTAAAGGAGAGGAAGTTCAGGTTCGCCCTTAATCTGATAGGCATCCTCATTGGGTGCACCGCGGTTACGGGGCTCGTTTCCATCACCCAAGGGCTGAGTAACGACATCAACACCCAGCTAGAAGTCTTCGGACCCCAGAATATCATGGTGATCCCAGGTCAGATCCAGCAAGGTAGAGGCATCGTGGGTTCTACGTTGAATTGGAGAGATCTCGAACTTATCTCAAAGGTTGAGGACGTCAATGTCGCTACCCCTATAATCGCAAACAAGATAGTTAGCTTCAGCGTGAGGGGTCGATCTTTTATGGTGGAGATGTTTGGTGTCACCAGCAAGTACTTCGAGATCAATAAGGCCAACGAGGTCGATGACGGCCGACAACTACTTAGGACTGATACATCGGCAGTTGTGATCGGGGCTAACATTGCTGATCCTCTCGATGAAGATGAGCCTATCCTCGGGGTAGGAGACAGATTAAAGGTCAAGGCAAAGGTGAACGGTAATGAGAAAGAGCTTGCCCTCCGGGTCGTCGGCATTTATGGAAGAACTGGGGGGAGCTTCGGGGCCGACCTAGACAACTCCATTGCGATACCTCTGAGAACTGCCCAGCAATTCTGGGAGATCGGGGGAGAGTTCGACTATTTCATAGTCCAGGCCGAAACCCTTGAGGTGATCAGCGATGTTGTTGAGAGGATCGAGGATAAACTGGGTGAAGCAGTCACGGTCATAAGCTTCGAATCTGCCCAAGAGCTCGTGGGAGAGGTCATGGGCACCATTGAGGCGGTGCTTGGGGGCATCGCGGCGATCTCCCTCATCGTGGCAGGCGTTGGCATCATCAACACCATGACTGTGTCTGTAATGGAACGGACTCGGGAGATCGGGGTTCTCAAGGCTGTAGGCGCAAAGAGCAGGGATGTTCTCCTGATGTTTATCTCTGAGGCCGTCGTCACAGGCATCTTCGGCGGCGTCACAGGATCTCTACTGGGAGTCCTCCTGGCCCAGGTCATCGGGGGCTACATCAATATGCCCCCCGACCCCAGCCTTGGTCTCGTGGTCTTTGTAGTGAGCTATGCCGTAGCGACAAGCGTTATATCCGGGCTCTACCCTGCGTGGAGAGCATCGAATCTGCACCCGGTGGAGGCATTGAGATATGAGTAATAGTAAACGTGGATTCTTTGGAACAATCATAGATTTAGCGTCATCGCCGAGGACCGTTTTCTCAGGTATTGAAGAGAGCGACCTCAAAAGCGGCATCATCTTGATCATGACCATCGCGCTCCTTTCTGGATGGGCGGGGATGGCCTATTTCACAAAGTCTGAGCTGCAGCTCCCCAACATGGACTCAGGCTCCAGGCGAGGAAGCCCCATGTTCAACCCAGGGGTTCAGGACTCAGGGGAGATCGATATCGAAACGATCCGCAGTCGCCTCACCCCCTTCATCGCGCTCGGCGGCATGCTAGGCGCAGTGACCAGATGGATCATACCCAGCATACTCATACTGTTTACAGCGAACATATGGGTAGGTAAGGGGAGCTCCAAAAGGATGCTCGCGATGACCAGCTTCGCATCGGTACCCCGAATTATCCAGCAGCTCCTAAGGATCATTGACTCATATACCCTCAACTCAACCGACATTGCATCCCTAACAGCAATGCAGGTGCCTTCCCCGGGCCTGTATGGAAAACTCGTTAACGAGGTGTTCACGGTGTTCAATCTGTTTGGGGTACTTACAATAATCTTGACCGTTGTCGCTGTCTCGGTTAACTACGAGGCTAATCCCAGGAAAGCAGCTTACGTTACTATCTTGGCATACATAGTGTATATGATCCTCCGAGTCTATTTGCCTATACTCTGATAGTCTCCCAGAGTTTATTGCTGGCTTACGAACCAGCACCTGGTGTGAATATTGATCTGACTGATTTCCATCTGAAGGTTTTTGACCTCTAGACCTTAATCCGCATCCCGTCGAAAGCAGTTTCGAAACCCCTCTTCTCGAGGATTGATGTGGCCGGGTGCTCAGGGTCCATCAACGGGTTCGTATGGTTGAGATGGGTGTAGATGACTCTCCCGATTCCCTTCCCCCTGAGTATCTCCACGCTTTCCTCCACGGGGACGTGGCCCAGATCGTACGAGGTCTTCGCCAATCCGCTGATCCTCGACAGCTCATCATTCCACCAGAATGATGCGTCAAGCATGAAGAGGTCTGCACCCTCTATCCGTGTTAGGACCTCGTCTGAGAGGCTCCCTATATCGGGGGTGTATACGAACCTCGCTTCGTCGGTTTGGATCTCATAGCCATAAGTACTGCTAGGGAAGTGGGAACCATCATCAAGCCTGTCTGTATGCTCGATCTTGAACCCTGAGATCTTCAGGCCTGGCAGGGGCTCCACGATCTTCTCTTCCTTAAGCCCAATGGGATCTACGTAGTCCATAGCCAGCCGCCCGATGTTCCCGAAGAAGTTACTCCTGTCCCGGGAGCCAAACATGAACTCAATAAGATCCGGGGGAGCGTAGACAGGGATGGCAAAGCCCTTCCCCGTTGAGAACTCCGAGACGCCAATAATGTGATCACCATGTCCGTGGGTAAGGAAGACGGCCTCTATCCTACACTGACGGCCGTTCTTGGCCTCATCCGGCTTAGGTGTGAGCCTGTTCATCTCTAGCTGGAACTTGATGTCTGGAGTAGCATCGAAGAGAACAAGTTGTGTCCCTCCTACGGAGACGGACGAGCGGGTCCGGCTCTGTCCCGGAATCGTACGCGCCTGAGTGCAGTTCTTACAGCAGCAGTCCCATTGGGGAACTCCTTCATTGGACCCAGAGCCGAGGACCGTGACGATCATCATGGGTTTGGTCTTAGTGGGTTCTTAAAAGCTGAGTGGGCAGGTTGGGCTACCTTTTTACTAGAATAAGGGGTATATGGGTTTGATGGCGGAGGTTTACAAGTCGGCTGAGGACACCTTTCTCCTGCTGAAGCACGCGGAGAAATTGGTTGAGGGTAATATCCTCGAGATGGGCACAGGAAGCGGATACATTGCCATTCAGCTCTCCAAAATGTCCCGGGTGGGGCGGGTTGTAGCGGTGGATGTCAACCCTAAAGCTGTTGAGACCGCCCGGAACAACGCCCTCATGGCAGGTGTCTCGGAGGCGGTCATGTTTATGGAGAGTGACCTTTTCCAGAGACTAGGTGATTCAAGGTTCAAGTGGGTTCTTTTCAACCCGCCTTATCTGCCTAGCGAGGGCATCATCGATGAGCCCTCCTGGGCTGGGGGGAGAAATGGAGGAGAGCTGATCACGAGGTTTCTGAGCAAGGCCCCACTACATCTCTCACCTGGTGGTAGAATTCTTGCTATTATCTCCTCGAAAACAAACTTTGATTTTAGGAAGGTCGAAAAACAGTATGAAATAAAGGTCTTGGAAGAGATCCCCCTTTTCTTTGAGACCTTATCGTGCGTTATGTTTGTCCCATTAGCCCTTCTGGAGTCCGATGTAAAATCCCCCGACGAACGCCACGCCGAAAGGGGCATGGACGACAAAGTTTGTCATCCAAGTCTGAACTCCCGAGGTTTGGCCTAATATTTCATTGGCGTATAACTGGAGCGCGCCGTAGTCGATAGTTATGATGTTTTTATAGGCGAGGTATTGTAGACTGAGAAAGAATAACCCTATAATGAGAGCCATGATCTTCGCGGCTTTCTTGATCGCAAAACCCACCAGGAAGCCACCCACCCCACCGATGCCGAACTCCCCTATCAAGGGAGTCAAGAGGTTCGATAGCTCAATCATCTCGAAAATATACTTTTGTAGACTAATATTTAATGTATTAGGACAGCAGGTACAAAATCTTATTCACAAACAGATTTCCTTTTCTAGTAGGAGACTCGCGCGTGTGAATATAGGAAATTGAGTTATTATCTACTGTTATAGGATATCCCGCGCCCCATAGGTTCTTGTATCCATGGCCCTCCGAGCATTCCCTCATATAACGGGGTTCGCGCGCGCGGTATTTTGCTTAAATATCTCGTCTAAAGTTTAGCTTACGTAGGCCTTTATACAGTTTATATAAAAAAAAGATATAAAAACCTATAAGTGAGGTTGTCCCAGACTGCTGAGTACTCTGTTTCGTATATGCCTGGGTGATCGAGATCATGGTGCGAATAATACCAGGGTCGTTTCGTCTCCTTCTTGTGTTATCTCTGATGACTTTAATTTTGGTTGTTCCGGCTTTTGCCCAGATACATGATCGGGCGTTGTTAGTTGGGTCAATCTCTTCGGGGGGTCTTCCCGTGGAGGGTATGATGATTATAGCTAATATGGTGATGGGTGAAACCTATATTCCAGTATCCAACGTCACCACTGACTCTAAAGGGAGGTTTGAGGTATTCGAGGATCTATTCGGTCACCCGTTCCTGCTGGAGTTCGAATATGGTGGAATAACTCATTTCAAGACTTTCGTATCTGGGAACGGGACCTATACGATTGATCTTGATCTCTCGGGAACTCTGGACTTTAAGGTGCTTGACTTGGATGGAAGGGGTGTCGAGGGGATTGAGGTGGCGATCGTTAACAAGGTAGGCTATATCATGGGGTACACAGAAACTGACTCCGCAGGATCGGGTCATTTTGAAGCCCTCAATATTGGAGATCCCTTCAGTCTTATGTTCGACTCTGATGGTGTACCCTACTCTCAGGTCTTCGATTTCGCTAATGAAACCACAGCGAGTGTCGAGGTGCAGCTTCTTGAAACGACTTCCAGCGATGGGGGCCTAGAGATGTATATGCACCACGTGATTGTGGAGATGGAAGGAGAGTATCTCAACGTCTGGGAGGCTATTACCTTCCGCAATCTCGGTGACCGGATCTTCAACAACAGCTGGCTTAAAATATTTCTCCCCTCCGAGGCTGAGGAGATAACCAGTGATGTTATGGACTGCTGCGTCCAGATCACTGCAGAGGGAATTGTTATCGACCCAATGGACCCTATTTTTCCCAATGGCACCTTCGAGACCACCATTGAGTACAAGATCGAGGCGAAGTTGGGCACTCAGATATTATCTAAGAGAATGGCGTATGACACTACCTACTTCTATTATTTTATAGAGAACGTCCCAGGAGTCACGGTAGAGAGCCCAGTGGGGCTCAGTTACGAGGGGGAGAGGATCCTTGCTGGAACCAACTATCTCATTTATATGGGCCCTGCACTTCAAGCAGGCGAGACCGCCAGCGTCCAGTTCAAGGGGCTTATCAGCTGGACAGATGCCCTCATGAAAAACCCCCTAATGTGGGCTGGAGGGCTTCTCGTTGCCCCCATAGCCCTCTTAGTGTATTTTTTCGTTTTGAAAATCGACGATGAGCCGAAAGATCTTGAACTTATGCCGATTGCACCATTAGGTAAGATCACGGTTTCTTCAGGGTCAATAGAGGAGGAATCTCTGTTGGCGGGTAAAGGCTCAAGAGTGGACTTCAAAGTGGAACTGAATGAGTTGAGGCCTGTCCTGTATAAAGTTGAGGAAGAATACATGAACGGCGGGACATCTGAAAAGACACATAGCCCGTTGATATCAAGGTGCGGCGAAAACCTCAAAGAAATCGAAGCTGAGCTTCAGAGTCCCCGGGAAGATGACGAAATGGATGATCTCGCAGCCGAAGAGTCCGCTATTGGAGCAGTGCTTGGGACGATCACATCGAATCACAATATGGGGATGCTCTCTGAAAGGGAGTTTTATCTGCTAAAGGAAAGGTACGAGGCGCGCCTAGCCGAGGTTAAGTCGAAGTTAGAGAAGAACGGTTAAACGTTGTATCGATGTGCTAAGCTATGATTGGATTCGCGAGTCTTGTAGTCGCCGCAGTCGTCATGGAGTTAACAGTGGTTTTCTATGTCGTAGGGTTATATAGAAAGCGATCTGATCTGGAGAGGTTTGGGGACCACGGTGTTAAGGCGTCATTTGCCCTCTTCACTTTAGCATCCATATACCTGCTCTATCTCCTCCTCACCAAAGATTTCAACAACCTCTATGTTTCCACTCACACTAATCGGAATCTCCCTACCGTGTATGTGGTCTCTGCGTTCTGGGCAGGGCAGGAGGGATCCCTCCTACTCTGGGGCTGGCTAACTTCCCTTACGGCTCTTATAGTGGCGAGGAAACAAATATCGGTTGATAAGTTCAAACCCTATGTCGCTACCATCCTCATTATCGTTCAGTTATTCTTCGTGCTAACTATGATCTTCGCATCAAACCCCTTTGAGAGACAGAGATCCACGCCGGCTGATGGACAGGGGCTTAACCCTCTACTCCAGGACCCTGGCATGGTTTTGCACCCGCCGACTTTGTTTGTCGGGTATGCTCTAATTGCTGTTCCATTCGCTTACGCTATGGCGGGGCTTATGACCAAGGATGAGGAGTGGCTTTCTAAAATTAGGACTTGGACCCTTCTATCTTGGTTGTTCTTGTCCTTGGGAATTGCCTTAGGCGGATGGTGGTCTTATCACGTTCTTGGATGGGGTGGTTACTGGGCGTGGGACCCTGTTGAGAACGCTTCCCTTATGCCATGGCTCATCATCACAGCTTTTCTCCACTCTGTTGTGATTCAAGAGGGTAAAAAGGGGATGAAGCTCTGGAATATGCTACTTATCACATTCAGTTTCCTCTTAGTCATCTACGCCGCTTTCCTCACTAGAAGTGGCATCATCCAATCGATCCACTCTTTTTCCGGGTCGTCTTTAGGCCAATACTTTGGGATCTTTCTTGGGATCTCGACCATCGCCACCGTTGCTCTCATCGCGAAACGATATGTATGGCTGAAGAGTAGGAACATCTTTGAGGCCTACCTCTCAAAGGAATCGGCGTTCCTGTTCAACAACCTCCTGTTCACCGTACTTACCCTCCTTATCATGCTGGGTACCATCTTCCCCCTTCTCTCCGAGGCCGTCCGGGGATACCAAGTCAGGGTAGGTCCTGGCTACTTCCAGCAGACTGCTTCACCCCTATCGGTGATGCTGATATTCCTCATGGGGCTGTGTCCCTTGATCGCTTGGAGGCAGGCATCAGTTGCAAGTCTCAAGAGGAATCTTACCTTCCCCTTCCTCATCACCATAGCCACGACAATTGTCCTCTATTCTTTAGGAGTGACTCAGCTGGGAGGGATGGTCGTCTCGGCTTCTATCGGCTTTTCCCTGGGATCTATCTTACAGGAGTTCTATAGGGCAACCGACCCCGAAGACTCTATGCCCTTAGGAAAGCGGTTTTTGACGCTGTTTAGTGCAGCGAAACAGCATCAGAGGAGATATGGAGGATACATCATCCATCTCTCGATGATCCTGATCATTGGGGGTATCGCAGGCTCTACTTTCTACGAGAACTCCAGCATGGTTACATTGGGTATTGATGAGCCTTTCGTTCTGGGGCCCTATACAATAGAGATGACTGATCTCTACTCGACTCAGGAAGCCGAGAGACAATTATACTTCGTTCTGCTCGACATCTACAAAGGAGGATCTAAGATCTATGAGGCGGACCCCTCCGTCGCGTATTTCTTTGATAGAGAGATGACGATTCGATATCCCTGGGTGAAATCGCAAGGTCTGTCTGACCTCTACCTTATTTACGAGAGCTCCGCTGAGGGCAGGGCCACTTT
This sequence comes from Candidatus Bathyarchaeota archaeon, assembly GCA_002726865.1. The sequence continues at coordinate 4,907 of PBSW01000049.1, read as the reverse complement.
TACGTTCAAGATAATTCCCCAAGTAACGTTAATATGGGTCGGCACAATTTTGGGCATCCTGGGATCTATTGTGACCATTTGGAAATTTAAACGGAAGTAACAAAAAGATGAAGATAAAAGTAGGAAAAGCCGCTTTTCTAACGCTCGTGATACTGAGCTGCTTATTCCTCGTAGGTGGGACTACTTCATACGCGAGGGACCCCGTTTCCAGCGTTACGAAGGAGCTTATCTGTACTTGCGGATGTGGAAAGGTAGCATACGATTGTTACTGTGACCTCGCGAAAGAGTGGAAAGAGCAGATTGCCGTGGATCTGGCTGCAGGGAAGACCAAGACCCCGATCATTGCCAGCTACGTGGAGGTTTACGGGGACGGTGTCCTAGCTACCCCGAAAAAATCTGGGCTCGAGCTTTCGATCTGGACGTTGCCGGTGATTGCCATTATTTTAGGCACTGCTGTAATCTACACTTATGCCCAGAGAAAGTCTCCCATCCCTGACTCTGAGGTTGACTCGGAGATTCTGGACTCTGGACATTCGAGTGGGAGGAAGAAAAAGAAAGACAATGATATTTCAAAATCCGTGGAACACTACGATAATCTACTCTGGAAGGATTACCAGAAAAAGAAAAATAAGAAAAAGTGTTAGATCCAGTGAACACCTTTGCTTTTCAGCTGTGACTTCCCCATGAAAGAAGTTTATTCGTTTTTCGATGATTAAGAGCGTCATTCCTGAGAGAACATCAAAACGCTGCAGCCAGGTGTCTCCGAGTTTTACGGTTATTACTTCTAAACCCGTTATATACAGCTCTCGCGCGCCCTAATGATGCTTCTCTTTTTCTTTTGTTACGCCATCTCCATCCTCGAGCTCAAAATCAACAAAAGCGGAAGGGCTTTTGTCATTCTTGGAAGACGTGCTCAAATAACAGGAACGATACACCACCGATCGCTAGTAGGAACGCTAGGAGGAGCTGGATCTCCGGTAAAACCTCTATTAACGTATAGCCCGAAAGTATCCGCCCAGCCGCTTGGGTGCTGGGAATCAGGACCGGGACAGAGACCGGGAAGAAGAGGAAAGAGAGTAGCAATGTCTTGCCCTCTGAGTACATAACAAGGGCCGAGACCAACGAACCTACCAGAGCTAGGTCCATCACCCCCATCACGAACAGAACTAGGATCGCAGGAATCACGGCAACATCTAGGTTAAGGAATATAATTGAGGATATAATGGTGGTCAGCAGAACTAGGAGAAGGACCACGAAGCTGTAGAGCACCTTCCCCATTAGCACCACGAAGGGTGACGTTGGAAGGCTCCGGAGCCCCGCGATAGTCCCCCTATCCACCTCCCTGGAGAAGCTCGTTGTAAGGGCGAGAATATTTGAGAAGTAGATCACGATCCAGAGGGCTGCCGAGAGGACCGCGGGATTCCGGATGAATAAGCCCCCCCAAGCAAAGCTGCTCATCAGGATGGAGGTCAGCGCGAAGGCGATTATGCTCAGGAGTTCGTGGGCACGCCTCAGCTCTACAGTGAGGTCCTTCACAGCTAAGGCAATGGCGAACCTCAGGTTTTCTCCCTCCCCCATCAGAATTTTACCTCTCTTTCGATTCTTCCATTCCTCAGGAAAATCCCTCTCCCGCAAAGTCTTTTTGCCCAGTCCAAGGAGTGGGATGAGATGAGGATCGAGGCGTCCCGATTCGACTTTAAATGCTTAACCAGGAGCTCGGAGGCGTCAATGTCCAGACCCGAGAAGAGCTCGTCGAGGATTAGGACCTTAGGATGACCTAGCATAGCCCTGGCTATATCTGCCCTTTTTCTCAGCCCAAAGGACAGGTGTCGAGCCTTGGTGTTCTTCCATCTTTGCATGTCTGTCATCTCGAGAACCCTTCCTAAATCCTCTGGGGAAGCGGAAAAGAACTTGCCGTAGAACCTAAGGTTCTCGTTCACGGTGAGCTCATCATACATAAAACTCCGGTGCCCCACGAGTCCCACTAAGCGTTTTACCCTCTCAAGATTTTTTCGGACATCGCTACCCATTACCTGGACCCGGCCAGAGGAGGGGGAGATCTGCCCTGCAACGATTTTCAGAAGCGTTGATTTTCCTGCTCCGTTGGGTCCTAGGAACGCCACGAAGTCACCTAGGCCAACCTCGAGATCAATGCCCCGAAGGGCGGGTAGAAGATCGTAGGTTTTGGTCACCCCTCGAAGTTGCACAGCCTGGGACATCGTAGAACAAGCGGTGGGGGGTTATTTATCAACTTTATTTCGAGAACCAGGTAACTCCGATGTAACCTACCCCCACCACGCATAGAAGCATCGCTGCTATGAAGAAATTACTAATCTGAGGCGCCTTCTCCTCTGCAGACTCGTATTTAGACGGGCACTTTACGAGGAGTTGGTCTGACTCTATGTGACCGTCATTAGTGACACTTCCTATCACTACCACCTGCGTGCTATGGTCGAAGTTCTGAGGAAGGGACCCTTGGAAAACAACTGAGAGACGCTGACTTTGGTCGAAGATATCAAACTTGACGATGCCTCCCTCCTCCTGAACTAATGAGTCTAAATCAGCCACTCCAATCACCTGAATATCCCTTCCGACGTACCTTTCCGGGTTCGTCAGGATCTGAACCACTGAGATATATGGGTTCACATAGGTGTTCAATCCGTTGTAGGCGAGGAACGCGCTAGCGACAAGGAAGACCGCGACGACGCCGTACTTTGTGAGTACGTTCAATTTATCAATCCTCAATCTCTTCAAGGCTTTTTTCTATATCAACGCCCCGCTTTCGGAGCCACAGAGCTGTTACTATTAGGCTGACCCATGTGAGAGTCAGGACGAAAATAGGCTCAATCGGCATTCTGAATCGCCTCCACCCGTTTGAGTTGTAGCTCGTCGTTGCGCAATTGGACTTTGTAAGCCTTTCTCATTAACCAACCTGTGAAGAGTATCCCCGCGAATATATTCATGATCAGTGCCTGAATCATGGTACTCGTGAGCCCGAACTCGCCATCCGCAGAGAGTCTCGGGTGAAGTGATGGCCACAGGATAAAAGACAGGTAGCTGAGGGGAACTGTGAGCACTGCAAGAATGTTATAGACCGCGGATACCGATGCCCGCCTCTCCAAGTTCTCTACCGACATCCTGAGGAAGCAATAGCCCAAGTAGGCTAGCCATAGTATGAGAGTAGTCGTTTCCCTCGGGTCCCAGTTCCAGTAAACCCCCCAGGTTGCTTTAGCCCAGATAGACCCTCCAATGAGGGTGATCATCCCATAAACCAGCCCAAGGATGGCGCATGACTGGGAGAAAGCGTCTAGCCTACGGTCCTTCTTAATCAGATAAGCGATTGCCGTTGCTGCAGAAAGGACAAGCATAATATATGTCGTGATGGCTCCCGGCAGGTGGAAATAGAATACCCTTACAAGTTCTCCCAATTCAACCTCCGCCGGAGCGATAAACAAGGCAAAATATATTGCTAATAGGTTAGCTACTGCAGTGATCCAAATATAGATGTCGTCCCTAAACTTCACGTCACTACCTCACGAACCCTGAATTGTTAGTCGTTCCGTTCATTTTGGCTTTCCTTTCCATGCTCACGTTGACAGTCTTTTTCGTTGGCTCGAACAAACATAAAAGGATATCTCATTCGTTCCGGATGGTATTTATTCCTGCGATACTTTCAATATCGACATCCCCTCAGGATGGTAAACCTTTGGACGCATGGAGCTACGTAGAGATATCCAAGCTGAAGCTGGTCTTCCTCCTGGTAATAACATCACTGGGGGCAATGTTTGTGGCATCCATTAAAACTGATATCCCCCTCACATTATCCCAGATCGTGTTAGGGAGCCTTACGGCTATCCTTGGCAGCGCGGGATGCAATGTTCTTACCTCCTACATTGACAGGGACATTGATGCGATAATGGATAGAACCCGAAAGCGACCCCTACCATCCAAGAGAATAGACCCAGCAAGTAACGCTTTGATCTTTGGGATATTTCTATCAGGCGCTTCAATTGCTTTAGCTGCCTTTCAGAACGTCCTCGCTTTCGTGTTCATCCTCCTCGGTATCCTTGACAATGTCCTAGTCTACAGTTTATTGACAAAGAGGCGGAGTTCATGGAATATTATCCTCGGAAGCTTAAGCGGGGGATTTGCCCCTCTCTACGGCTGGGTCTTCGTCACTGGCACAATTGATATCACTGCATTCATCCTTGGATGCATTGTTGTCCTTTGGGTACCCAGCCATATCTGGTCCTTAGCGCTCTACTATCGATCTGACTACGAAAAAGCAGGTATCCCGATGCTTCCCGTAATCGTGGGGACAAAGACGGCTATCCGATGTATCGCCTTTACGGTAATCCTGATGGTGGTGGCCTCATTCGCTCTATATCTATACGGGGGCTTTGGCATCATCTATCTATCGGTAGCGGTTATTACCGGCGCAGTTGTGCTGGGGGCATATCTGTACCTCTTTTTACGCCCAACCCAAAAGCTTGCGTGGACCCTGTTTAAGGTCTCGAGCCCCCAACTGTTTCTACTCTTCACCGCAGCCGTTCTTGATCTCTATTTGGCTTAGAACACCATCTGGCTAATCTGATGATGATTTATTAGAATCGCCAGATAACATCATAATGCCCAGATTGAAAGTGACTTTCTATACAAAGAACGAGTGCACTCTCTGCAACTTAGTCCTTGATATGTTAAGAGACCTCAGGGAAGAGCTCTCCTTCGAATTCTATATAGTAGATATCACCAGGTCATTAGATGCCTGGAGGCTTTACTGGGATAAGGTACCCGTGATCGAGGCCGGAGAGGAGTTTCTCTCAGGTAGGATCGATGAAAGCGAACTCAGGGGCTTTTTGTTGAGAAAAACATAAGAAAAAGGGAGTGTCTGACCTGAACAAATGGAG
>PBSW01000048.1 GCA_002726865.1 Candidatus Bathyarchaeota archaeon | reverse complement strand
GAAAAACTTCTTCCAATGTGAGCTCAATATCATAACGAAGATCGCGTCCTGGTGCTGCTTCATATCCAGCTCTCCCGCTTCTTCCAAAAAATGCATCAAATATTCCTCCAAACCCAATATCCCGAAAAACGTCCTGAAAGTTAGCACTACGAAAAATATCTTCTGTACTGTACTTGGAACCTATTCCTTCATGACCAAAGCGATCGTACTGTGATTTCTTAACATCATCAGAAAGGACAGCATAAGCCTCAGAGACTTCTTTGAATATTTCTTCGGCTCCTGCGCTCTTGTTTCGATCGGGATGGTATTGTAAGGCAAGTTTGCGGTAAGCCTGCTTTATCTTATCCCCTGATGCACCTCGCTCAAGGCCTAGAACCTCATAATAATCGCGTTTCCCAGCAGCCACGAACTAGAACACCTCTTTAATGAAACGATAGGTAGACATGTAGAACTAACACAAGATAGTTAAAAACTACGTACTCCGTTTTTTAAAATTGACGTGACCAAGACTAACTCTCCGACGCATTCTTAGGCTCGACCTCTGGATTTTCGCCTTTCGAGCTAACGCTCACCAAACTTGTCCTGAGGACTTTCAGACCGAGCATGTATCCTTTTCTATCTTCACTAAAGACGAGGTTTTCGCCTAGGTCGTCGCGATTTGAGAACCGTACCGCTTCATGCTTAAGCGGATCAAAAGCTTCTCCTACCGCGGTAATCTCTGTCACTCCTATCCTCTCAAGGACTTCTTCGAAATGACGCAAAATCATTTCAAGGCCTTCAAGAATTGACGTCTTTTCTTGAGATATGCGCGCAACTTCTAGGGCACGCTCGAATTCGTCTTTCAGTGGGAAAATTTCTAGTATTAGCTTTTCATTGGCTAAACCAGCTCGCAAATCATTCTCTTGCTTTATACGCTTCATGGAATTTTCGAAGTCTGCCTGTAAGCGCTTTAGACGATCCAAATAACCATTCGATTTCTCTTGTTCTTCCTCTAGTGCCTTTCGTGTTTCTCGTAGCTTTTCTCCGCAGCCTCTCTCTTCCTTTGTTTTTTGCTCAACTACATTCTTACTCCCATTCATTCCACGCTCAGAGGAATCACGCATATCTTTTTTTGTCCTCTTAACCTTGGGAATTTCTTCATCCATGACCGCGCATCTCCACACACTAACTTCTAACAAAGGACCTTGGGCTAAATTTTACCCATTACTTCCAACATACTAGGCTTCATTTGTAAGCTTTCTGTAACTAATCAGAAACAATTAAAAAATAAGCAAGATCATAGATCAACAAAAATTGACTATTAGTCAACATTATTAAACCCCCAAATGAAACAGGTGCGTTAGAGATCGCATGATTACAAAATGCAAGAAGTGTGATCAAGACATGATTTGGGTAAGAAGTCGTTACGGGCACTGGGACCCATTCAATGTTAGTGGTTCTCCGCATTTTTGTGAAAACGCTCCAAAAAACCTCTCAATCAGATAGGCCTTATTTAGAATCTATAAACGCTGTATTTGTCTTAGTTACAAAGCATAAGTATGCCAATAACTACAAACTCAGTACCGCCAATTAAGGTGAACATCAATATTGGATGAAGACGATCTGTTTGGACGATGGAGAAAGCGCCGACCATTTTTTCCAGATTTCTTCCCGAACATCGAGAGAACAATGAGGGAATTCGATAAAGCATTTGAAGAGATGACGAAGGACCTGCAGAAAACAGTCCCAAAAAACCTTGTGAATGAGAGACAACTACCAGGAGGAGGCCGCTCCAAGCATATGGGTCCATTTGTGTACGGCTATTCTGTTCACATCGGACCGGATGGTAGACCCATAGTTCGGCACTTTGGAAATGTACGCGCTACATCTAGAGGTAAATCTGGCCTTGAGATTAGTGATCAACGAGAACCACTAATAGACGTGGTTGACGAAGGAGGCGCGATTCGAGTAGTCGCAGAAGTGCCTGGAGTAGATAAAAGACAAATTCATCTTGAATGTACGAAAGACTCACTAACTATATCTGTGAATTCTTCTAGCAAATATTACAAGACTCTAGACTTACCATCGACAGTCAAACCCACCTCTGCGAAAGCCTCTTACCGGAATGGTACCCTTGAGGTTCGCATTCAGAAAATAACTCCTACACAGCCTGATGGACACCAGATTTCAATAGAATAAAGCAGCAGAATAAATCAAATCCCGTAATTTTGAATACTTAAGAACAACAGCTCTAGGTCTTTTCTAGAATTGCCATATAAAGATCTTCGGGAATTTCTATCTAGACTTGAAGATCAAGGAGAGCTACTCATAGTCAAGAGCGAAGTGAACTGGGATCTCGAGATCGGGGCTATCCTCAGAAGAGCTACGGATTTGGGCGAGGATTGGCCCGCAGTTCAGTTCGATCAGATCAAAGATTATGGAGAAGGTCATAGTCTTGTTGCGAATACTCTCTCCAATTTCCGTCGTTATGCTCTGGCACTTGATTTACCCAAAGACACACCTCCATTAGAGATGGTTCGTGAATACAAAGAGCGATTAAGATATCCAATCTCACCTAGACTTGTGAACGAAGGACCTTGTCAGGAAAATATTATTATCGGCGAGCAGGTGGATCTGTACAAATTCCCTACTCCAAAATGGAATATCCGAGATGGCGGCAAATATTTTGGGACTTCTTGTTGTGCAATAACAAAAGACCCTGAGACCGGATGGACTAACGTAGCCGTCTATCGAAATATTATTCACGATAAACAACATCTGGGTATCTTTATCGGTAAAACTAAACACGCTATGGTGATGTCCCAGAAGCATAAGCAACAGAACAAGCCAATGCCTATAGCGATAACAGTCGGTCAAGACCCAATTAATCTTATTGCAGGATATCACAACGCAGAAGCAGAGGAATCAGAATGGGAGATTGCTGGTGGACTCCGAAAAGCTCCAGTAGAACTAGTAAAATGTAAAACTATTGATCTCGAGGTTCCTGCCACTGCTGAAATAGTGATCGAAGGAGAATGGCTTCTTAACGAGCTCAGGGAAGAGGGGCCATATGGAGAATACTCTGGATACTATGGCGGGGAACGTGCAGCAAGACCAGTTATTCGTGTAAAGGCCATAACTCATCGCAATAACGCTATTCACACGGGCAGCATCCTGGGCAAGCCTATTACTGAGACACATGTTATGTCAGCTATTGGTCACAGTGCAAAACTAGAACAAGTACTCAAAGATCAGCTAAAGCTAGAAATAAAATCCGTCTATAGTCATCCATGGACTATTGGTCATGCAGTTTTTGTATCGGCTCGACGAGATATTCTAGGTTTAGGGAAACGCATAGCACACGCTGTCTGGGGTAGTCGCATTGGATATAGAAAGGACTACGTAATTATTGTTGGGGAAGACGTTGATGTTACAAACTTGGGAGAGGTATTCTGGGCCATAACTTCTAGATGCAAACCGGACAGGGATATTGTGATCTCTCCAAACGAACCGGCGTCTCATCTACTTACCTCTCTTACACCTGAGGATAGACGACTTGGAAAGGGGGCGCATGTGGTTATGGAGGCCACTTTTCCGGCAGACTGGCCAACAGAATGGGTACCAAAGGTGTGCGATTGGGGACACATCCCAGACGAAATTAAGACGCTTGTAAAACAGCGGTGGCGCGAGTATGGCTTTAGGGAACCACCGCCGAGCCAATCAAATTAGTAACTAGCAAAACAATACTATCGAATAGACTTCATCATCCAATCATTTCTGATCTTATAGGCAATAACTGGACGCGCACCATATTTTCTTCCAAGTCTTCTCAACTCTTTTCTTTCTTCATCCGAGATATCATTGAGTCTCTTTGAGACCTGAATGAAACTTACTGCCCCTTTTCTAACTGCAATAAGATCGACGGGTTTTATGTTTGCACTGGGCATTCCACCAGCAGATCCTTGACATCTAATACAGAACCATCCTTCTCTGATTAGTTTGTAACGTAACGAATGTTCCCTGGCGCGTCCGAGGACATATGACGGTGTTTTGGTCATTATGATCACAAGATAACTGGGTTCTTCCTTTCAGAATGTTTTCTATAATTCATTTCTTACCGTAAGAGCTATCTAGCAAGAGATCTGATTTTGGCAATATTCGCGATATCATCTCTGCGACTATCAATAGGGGTTTCAAGAATCATTGGAACTGCTCGGATTCTGTCATCTCTAAGAAGTTCTCTAAAGCCCTCTTCCCCAATTCTACCCATTCCAATGTGCTCGTGCTTATCAATACCAGATCCTAGAGGACTACAGGAATCATTAAGGTGTAATATCGCCAACTTCTCAAATCCAAGGACCTTTTGGAATTCGTCAAGCGTTTTTCTAACTGCATTCCTATTCCTTAGATCATAGCCTCTAGCAAAAGCATGACAGGTATCCAGACAAATTCCTACGCGATCCTTATTCGTTAGCTGATCCAGGATCTGTTGTAGTTCTTCAAACGTTGCTCCCATGCTGTTCTTTTGACCAGCTGTATTCTCCATTACAAGCATGACGTCGTTTTCTACAGCTCCGAGAGCTCGATTAATTGCTGAGACAAGTCTTTTCAAACCTACATCCATTCCTTCTCCCAGGTGGCTCCCTGGATGAAAAACCAAATAGGGAATTGATAGACGTTCACATCGATGAAGCTCTGCTATCAAACTCGCAATAGATTTCTCATAGAAATCAGATTTGGGAGAGGATAAATTCGGAAGATATGGCAGATGAACAACTCCGTGAGCGATCTGATATTCTGTCGTCTTTCTCCTAAACTCTTTTACGCTTTGTTCTTCCAGTTCGGCAAAAGCCCAACCCCGCGGATTCCTAGTAAAAATCTGAAACACGTCACATTCTTTTTCTTTCGCGCGATCTAAAGCTTTGTCGACCGAACCAGCTATGGAAACATGAATACCAACCTTTAGGTTCAAAACATATCCCTCAAAACTATCTCAGAATCTCATTTATCATTTAGGTGCCGGGAGGGGGTTTCGAACCCCCGACCTCCAGATTATGAGTGACGCCTTCTTTGTGGAGGCTGGCGCTCTAACCAGGCTGAGCTTTCGGCTAGATATCCCGGCCCCTTCCCGACATTATAGAATAGATACAGAAGATAATTTAAGTGAATCAACACTATCAAAAGTATAACGCAAGTACCTAACTCACTACGCGGACGAGCTTTGCCACATGATCCGATGGACCAATCCTTACCACGTCATCTAACTTTATTCGGATACCTCGAATGTTTGTAGTAAGGCCATAAAGACGAGCATCTCCCCATCTGACAAGCTTAATTTCAATCTTAGCTCCATAACGCACCGTGTATCGAAGCGGTTGATGAGGATCTACATGGCCAGGAACATCGTTCTTTCTGCGCTGAGTAAAAGTTGGAAGAATATGACAAATTCCTATCTCTTCTTCACGAATCCGCGAAAACTTCTTCGTATCTAACTTTTTGGCACTAAGTAGCTTATCTAACGCAGAATAGTAACCAGTAGATCCAAGGGAAGTAGTTATGATTACACCGTTACTAATACTATAATCTATGAATGAAAAATCCCTATCAGATACTATTACCTTGTAGCGCAAACAATTACTATCAAGACCTCGCTCCAAGTACATATCCGTGAAAATATGACCTTTTTTTTGACCAGCTGAAACTCGAAGTCCCTTTTTCTCTTCGATTTTGTATTTACGTTCAGCGAGTTTCTCAAGGGTGACAGGAAGCTCGCTAAGATACGTTTCAGCCATGTACGCCTTACTCCCTACCGCGTTTCTATTACCAACTCCTACCAAAAGAAGCGGTATCTTCAGAAGACGTAGATAATAATTGAAAACACCGTCTCCACCGACTACTACTGCAAAGTCAGGCTTATGGGTTGAATATTCAATTCCCGCCTTCGAAAGAATCTGTATAATTTTAGTGACGTCTATTTTAGAACCACGGGGATCGAGTTTCACACAGGCCTTCAGTTTTCATTCACACTCCAACATCAAAGAAAAATAATTCAATAAATCAAACTTTTACACGTTAGTAACGCTGAATACCAAGACAGTGTTGTGCTAATGGACTAATAAAAAAATACTTGATCAGGATTTATACCATTGTGGCAGATCGTCTACTTGTACCGTTGTCGGAATTCCTCCAGCTCCATCATCTCCTTGAGTTTTTGAAAATAGAGACCCGTGGCAAAGGGCATTAAAGGAAGATTTCGATCTATTGCTTTGATAACATACGGTACTACTCGTCTAGAAGCTTTGAACTCGAACTTTAACGTTATAACTGGGTCGCGGATTACAGCAATGCTTTCTCGAAGCGCATCTGGAGAAATAGTCTTGGCGTCTGCTTCTACAGCTTGATACCATCTAGCAAGGATTTCTGGATCTAACCCATTCTTAATTTCCTCTATAGCTCCAATTAATTTTTCAAGAGTCCTTACTTCTATATCACTAGACAAAAATATCATCTACCATATCATACAGTTGATGTCAGATCCGAAGGAATCTTTCTCGGGATGTCTTCAAGCTCTGGTCTCTCAATACCAATGCCCACATTCTTCACCGCGGTTGGGTACAAGAGTTAGTCATGTTTTCAAGAGTGTAAACTCAAGATAACGCTAATGTAACTATGAGAATCACTTCGCGAGTGACACTCCTTTGAAATTATAGACTTGGATTTTTCATGTTTGTAGCTTAGGTATTATTTTCTAGCTCAGATCGCATTACAGCAGTTTGAACGAAGCCTTAAATTGAATTCCACGAAGTAACAATGTTGGGAGTTCCCGCATGACGGAAGTTCAGGAAATTTTTAGAGAACCAGCAGAGACAACAGGATTTAAGATAATTGGAAAGTCTGTTATCAGGGTAGACTCTATAGAGAAAGTTACTGGCCAAACGATCTATGGGTTTGATTTTGAGTTACCAAGAATGTTACACGCAAAGCTCAAACGTAGCCATTTAGCACACGCTAAAATAATTTCTATTGATACTCAACAAGCCGAACAACTTCTAGGCGTTCGAGCTGTACTTACCCATAGAGATCTCCCCAATATTCTTCGTGGAGTAGCAATCAAGGATACTCCTATACTAGCATCAGATCGCGTACGCTATGTTGGAGACCCAATAGCAGCGGTAGCAGCTGATACAATAGAAATCGCTGAAGAAGCGCTGGAACTAATCGAAGTGGAATACCAAGAGCTCCCCGCTGTCTTAGATCCCGAAGAAGCGCTATCCGAAAACCCACCAGTTATAATTCATCCAGATCTCCATAACTACAAGGCCGCAGCACTACATCCTGCTAGAGCGGTTTCACACCTACCAAATGCTTCTAACCTCTTCCAAGTTAGAAAAGGAAACGTAGAGGCGGGTTTCCATGAAGCAGATTTTGTTATCGAAAATCGTTACACCTCACACATGGCCCACCATTTCCATTTAGAACCAAACGTATCAGTCGCTAAAGTGGAAAGAAATGATCAGGTAACGATTTGGGAATCCACACAATGCCCTTATCAATTGAGACAGGAGATCTCTGAAGCTCTTCAAATCCCGACTGACAGAATTAGAGTTGTCGGTCCACATGTTGGCGGCGCGTTTGGCAATAAGACCACGACTCATGTAGGCCCAATTACTGTCGCTCTTGCCAAAAGAACTGGTCGACCCGTACGACTTGGTTTGACCCGAGAAGAGACCTTCTCAACAACCCATGTACGGCATCCTTTCGTGATCTACATCAAAGACGGCGTCAAGAGTGACGGGACCGTCATAGCCAGAGAAATGAAGGTAATCTTGAACGGAGGTGCCTATTCAGGCGGCTTTGGCAACAATGTTACTAGATCATGCGTCACTGGAGCAACGATCTATGACATTGCTTCCTTCAAATTTGAGGCGTATCGGGTTTATACAAATCAGGTACAAGGAGGAGCGTTTAGAGGATTTGGTGCTGGTCAGGTTAGCTGGGCCGTTGAGGTTCAGATGGACAAGATAGCTGAGAAATTGGGCTTAGACCCACTTGAAATAAGGATGAAAAATCTTCTCCAAGAGGGAGATGTCAACGCGCTAGGAGAAAGAGTCTACCCTGTTGACTACAAAGGGCTGCTAAAAGAGGTTGGACTGACATTGGGGATGCAAAGAGGGGTCGGAAGCACACGTAACGGCCCTTGGTTGCAAGGCAAAGGTATAGCTATAGCACACAAATGGAGTCTAGCCCCAACTGCATCGTCTGCCTACGTCAAGTTAACTGATGAAGGGTCAGCAGAGGTTTGGACGAGCACAATCGATATGGGAACTGGCGCCCATACAATTTTGTCTCAAATTACAGCTGAGACTCTTAACCTAGCATTGGATAAAGTGAAAGTAGTGATGCCAGATACTATTCTGACACCATTTGCCGACGGAGGGTTCTCCACAAGACAGACGTATAACGACGGGAATGCTGTTCGATTAGCAGCTTTGGATTTAAGAGAACAGATCCTTGCGAAGGCTGCTCTCAAGATAGGTGCAAGAGCCGAGGACTTGGAGCTTCAGGGTGGTGAAGTTTACCACAAGGAAAAACCAAATCAAAGAGTCGCCCTTAGAGATTTGTTCGTTTGGAGTAAAACTAGGAGTGGGGGTTTCATGCCTGGACAGGATATTTTTGGTAGAGCAACCTGGCAACAAGAGGTGGGATCTTTAGACCCTGAAACTGGACAATGCTCCACAGAGCGTGCAGCCTCATTTTATGATGCAGTGGCTACCGGGGTAGAGCTCGAAGTAAATGAAGAAACAGGACAAATAAGAGTTCTAAAGATGATCCTGGGGACAGAGCCTGGCAGAGCTATTAATCCAAAGCTCTTGGAAGGACAGATAGAAGGAGGCGCCTATTTGGGCTACACTACAAGTCTCTACGAAGAACTTGTGTTGGAAAACGGTACAATAATGAATCCTGACTTGAAAGACTATAAGATCGCAGGTTCTCTTGATGTTCCGGCTCTGAAGACCATAATACTGGAGACTCCCTTCAACGACGGTCCTTATGGAGCCAAAGGAGTTGGGGAAGGAGGCGTTATATCGCCATCTCCAGCTATTGGCAACGCCGTCTTCGACGCCGTTGGCATTCGATTCCATGATTTACCTATAACTGCGGAAAAGATTATGAAGGAAATTCCGATCCGGGCCATTGGGAGGCCTACACAAACCTAAATCTTTTCGTTTTTCCTGGATATCTAGGCGGTAATGTTAGGCATTGAAGACAGACATTCTAATTATAGGTGGTGGCCTAGTAGGGCTATCGATCGCTTTCCACTTAGCCCGGTTTAGCACAAAAAAAATACTCGTCATCGATAGAACGAAATTAAACTACGGCTCGAGTACGAGGAATGCTAGTCATTTTCGCGTTCACTTCGGTGCTCCTGAAAACACACGTTTTGCAATAGAGGCCGTTAAGAGACTGAATGCCCTACCTTCTCTAACGGGATGGAATCCCATTGCTGCCCGTGATGGATATGTGTGGCTCATCTATCATGAAGAGCAAT
>PBSW01000047.1 GCA_002726865.1 Candidatus Bathyarchaeota archaeon | reverse complement strand
TAGAGAGAGAATGGTTGGAACCATAGTTTGAGCAGAATCTCCTGCTGGTCCTACGGGTCCTTGTGGGCCAGCGTCACCTTTCGCTCCTTTCGCTCCTGTAACTCCTGCGGCTCCTGCAGCTCCAGCAGCTCCAGCAGCTCCAGCAGCTCCAGCTTTACCTTTAGCTCCTGCGGCTCCTGCAGCTCCTGCAGCTCCTGCAGCTCCAGCTATAGGCTCATCACTTGCAGGGGGTTCTCCGTGTATCCACCAGATGTTTTCAAAGCTTTTGGCTGACCTAGAAGGCAGTAACGACTCAACATTCTTGAAATCATTCCTATAGATCGTAGTTGAGCCACCTGATAGTAGATGTATAAATGGTAGTTCTTCATTACCTATCTTCTGCATTTCGAAGACTATGTCTCTTCGCTTTAGTGGGTCCATTTCCACCATAACGTCTTCACTCAACTGGTCAATTCTAGCATTGCTGTAATAGCCCATGTTCATTGTACCAGTTGGCTTCGAAGCATGGTGATTGACTAACTCTCCAGGAGGCCATCCTCCAATATGGACATATGTCAACGGATAGTCTTTCAAACCCTCAGCTCCATGTGAGAATGTTGCTACGAAGGTAACGTATTCATAGACTTCAATTTTGATTTCTATGCCTACATCTTTCCACATTTCCTTGATAAGTTCCATAGCATTAACAGAATACCAGCGGTCCCAAATTGGGAAGGTAAAACTGAACCTGACACCATCTGCATCTTTTGGATAACCTGCCTCATCTAACAGTTTGTTAGCCAGGTCCGGGTCATATTCATATTTTTTCGCATCAGGATTTATCCACCATGATGCGCCCGCTCCAACAGCTGTATGGACACGCTTTGCTTGTCCCCTATGAACTCGCTCGACTATAACATCGGCGTTGGTTGCATGGGCGAAAGCTTGTCGTACCTTTATATCGGCTGACCAAGGGTGCTTGTCAATAGCTTCTTGTCGGTGGTTAAAGGTTAAACGAGTAGAACCACTCGAGAGCGATTTATAGGATCCTACATAGTCTTTTTCTAGCATACGAGGAAGTTCTTCCATCGGAGGTGAAGTATAGTCTACCTCACCCGCTTCGAATGCTATTAAACCGGCATTTGTGTCATACATTACCCTCATGACTACCTTGTCCAGGTATGGCAATCCACCCTTGAAGTAATTAGGATTTTTTTGGAGTAAAACGTGGGTCTCTGGTACAAATTCCGCCACGGTAAATGCACCAGTTCCTACGGGTACGGTATTTGCTGGATTTGTTTCTATATCAGTTCCTTCCCAAATATGTTTGGGCATGATAAAGGTATCAGACTGAGTGAAAGCATAAAGGATGGGCTGGCAAGGTTTGGAGTATTTGAATGTCACGGTATAAGGATCAGGCGTTTCTATAGATAGTAGGTTAACTAACCTTGGCTTAACGTAGGTTACAATATCCTCACTTGCCAACATTTCATAATGAAATTTGACGTCGGCTGAGGTAAATGGTTCTCCATCATGCCAAGTAACGTTTTCATGTAAATAGAAGGTGTGGGTCTTTCCATCTGCTGAGAAATCCCACTTGTAAGCAAGATCAGGTATCAAGTTCCGGTCCTTGTCTTGGGTAACCAAACGGTTGAAAACATTGACGTGAACTTGACAGGAAGTGCTCCAGTAGTTTAAGTAGCCGTTCATACTGATAGGATTACCCTGATGCCTCATCTTGAAAGTCCCCCCATATAGTGGCTCTTCTTCTGCGTATGCAACCACTGAGATTATGCTAAGGACGAAAACCAAGGAAAGGAATAAGGATAATTTAATTAGTTTTGATTTTTTCATTTCCAGCTAAAAAGGGTGTATAAGGATATATATAACAGTATTAGTCCTCATAAAATATATTCTATTATTGATAATAAAACCTATATATTTAAGATATACTTGTCAAAAGAGGAAATAGTAGAATATTTGAAACCACCCTATAAAGATAAGGATTCCGTTAACCTCACCTCTAGGTGTTGGATTTTTTCTTGATTTGACAATTGTTATTAATACTCGAATGTGATCTGTCAAATAATCTCTTTATTATTGGACGGTCTTGGAATTATCCCATGACAAAAGACTCAGCTTATTCACTTGCGGGTTAGTTCTAAGTCAAGTTCACTAGGTTAATTAAACAAAATAATCATAAATTTTTCATTTAGATTTCATCCCATCTATGACAAGAAACCCAATGTCCAGGTCGGATTTCCATAAAATTGGGATTAATGTTTATACATTTTTCTTCAGTATAAGGACATCTTGTATGGAATAAGCATCCTGAAGGTGGATTTATAGCGCTGGGCATCTCACCTTTTAATTTTATTCGTTTCTTTTCTATACTGGGATGGATAGGGGGTACAGCAGATAACAAAGATTTTGTGTATGGGTGTAAAGGTTTTTTATAAAACTCTTTAACCCGTGCTAACTCCATCCCCCTTCCAAGATACATAATACAGACCCAGTCGCTCATATATTTGACAACAGAGAGGTCATGTGCAATCAACAGGTAGGTTAAATTATAGCGCTCTTTCAGATCTTTTAAAAGGTTTAATATTTGAGCCCTAATTGAGATATCTAAAGATGATACGGGTTCATCAGCTACAATAAACTTAGGACTGAGAGCCAAAGCTCTGGCTACGCCTATCCTTTGCTTTTGTCCTCCGCTAAACTCATGGGGAAACCTGTCCAAGATCTTTTCTGCAGGTTTAAGACCAACAGTCTCTAAAAGTTGAATGACCCTTTGACGTTTTTCCTTTCCAGAAGAGATCTTGAGTTGTTCTAGAGGTAATCCTACTGTCGACTCTACAGTCATCCGAGGATTAAGGGATGCATATGGATCTTGAAAGATCATCTGTATATCTCGCCTTGTCTCTCTCAGTTCTTTTCTATTTTGAGTGAGCATATTTTTTCCATCAAATTCAATCTCACCAGCTGTTGGTTCTATCAATCGCATTATCATTGAAGCAACAGTGCTTTTCCCGCTGCCAGTCTCACCAACCAAGCTGAAGGTTTCGCCAGCACGAATTTGAAAGGAGATATCTTCTACAGCGTGAACTACATCACTCGAGGATGAAAGAAAGCTTTTTCGAACTGGATAATACTTTTGTAATCCACGCACATCTAGAATCACTTTTTTTATTCCGGTTCACCTACATACTAAAACTTATTTATTTGGAAACAGGCCACCAGGTGGTCTTTTTCATACTCTATGAGGGAGGGGACCTCCTCTCGACAACGGGATATGGCATGGGAACACCTTGGATTAAAACGGCATCCAGAAGGTGGATTGATCATATCAGGAATATCTCCGGGTATTGAGATGAGCTTTTCTTGATCCTCTTCAATTCTCGGTAGGGAATCGAGGAGTCCGATTGTATAAGGGTTCTTAGGAGAATCAAAAATAGTCGTAATTTCGCCATATTCCATGATTCTGCCTGCATACATTATCGCAACTCTGTCTGCCAAGCGTGCAACTACTCCCAAATCATGGGAGATCAAAAGCATGGATAAATTTAGCTTTAATTTCAGTTCTTTTAGGAGATCAAGAATATTTGCTTGAACAATAACATCTAGTGCAGTTGTAGGCTCGTCAGCAATTATAAGCTCGGGATTACAGGATAAAGCCATTGCTAATAGTACGCGTTGTCGCATACCTCCACTAAGCATGTGAGGATAATCCCTAGCCTTTTGAGGGGCATCCGGAATCTGCACTAATTCCATTATTTCTATTGCCTTTTCAAAAGCCTCCGATTTTCTAAGTTTTTGATGTATAATAATGGCTTCAGCTATCTGATCCCCAATTCTATGAACAGGGTTCAAATATGTCATCGGATCTTGGAAACTCATGGCTATTCTTTTGCCTCGAATCTTCCACATTTCACTTTCTTTAGTTTGAAGGAGATCAAAGTCGTCTAAGAGGACTTGTCCATCAACAATTTTTCCTGGTGGACTAGGAATTAAATTCATGATGGAAAGAGCGGTCACACTCTTCCCAGAGCCAGACTCACCAATTAAGCCTAAAACTTCTCCTTTATGTATTTTAAAAGATACACCATCAACGGCCTTCGCTAGACCTAAAGAAGTAAAAAAATAAGTTTTGAGGTCACGAACTCTTAGAAGAATTTCGCTCATGAATTATCGCTCCTTTAGATGAGGATTTAGCGCGTCGTTAAGTCCATCTCCGATCAAATTAAAACCAATGGCTATGAGAGTTATCGTTAAGCCTGGGAAGAAAGATAGCCACCAAGCTGATCTAAATGCCCGCATGGCTTCATTAAGAAGCCACCCCCAACTAACTGCATTAGGGTCCCCTAAACCCAAGAAACTGAGAGAGGCTTCAGTCATGATAGCCGCAGAGACTCTCATTGAAGCGTTGACTATTACAGGGAAGAACGCATTGGGTAATATCTGTTTAAAAACAATGTGAAAATTTGTAGCACCGGCAGCTCTCGCTGCCTTTACATAATCCATATCCTTGATAGAGAGGAACTCAGCCCTAACAAGTCGTGCTATCCCAGGCCAATTGATGAGACCTATAATCCACATGACATGCCAGATGCTGTTGCCAAATACAGCGGCTCCAATAAGAATTAAAAAGAATCCTGGAATCATGAGGACAGTATCAACAACACCCATAATTATCATGTCAACTCGTCCTCCATAATATCCAGAGATAGATCCGAGTACCACGCCAATTGAAGTACATATACTTGTTGATAACAATCCTATGAACAGAGATGTCCTAGCCCCATGCATTAATCGACTCAATTGATCTCTTCCGAAACCATCTGTACCGAGTGGATGTTCACGGCTAGGTGGTTTAAAAGGGGCCTCTGGGTCCATAAAATTCATTTCAAAAGGGTCATGTGGCGAAAGATAGGGGGCAAAGACCGCTATAAAAAAGAAAAAGGTAAAAATAAATAACCCCAGCAACGCTGCCTTATTCTTTTTAAATCTGTTCCAGAACTTTAGGAATCCATCCTTTGACTGTATTAACCCTCGGAATAAGGAACTCTCATTCATTAGTACATAACCCTTGGATCTACGTATGCGTAGAGCACATCTGCCACTAGATTAAAGAAAATCGTTATAATTGATAAAAGGAAAAAGTTAGCCATTAATACGTTAAAGTCTCTACGGATAACGGAATCAAAGACAAGTTTTCCTAATCCCGGCCAAGAAAAAACGGATTCCACAAGAAGAGCTCCGGTAAATAAGGTTCGTAATCTAAGAGCAACTACAGTTATGATGGGAAGCAGTGCATTTCTAAATGTATGATTATAAAGAACGGTTTTTTCATTGCAACCCTTAGCTCTTGCGGTAGTGATATAGTCTAATCGGTTTATTTCTAACATACTTGCTCGGGTATACCTCGTATATAATGCAATTCTCCCCAAGCTTAGACAAGCTACAGGAAGAATTAGATGCCAAAGTATGCTAAGCAACTTAGCATCACCGGTAACGCCTATCGTAACTATTCCACCTATTGGAAAAATTGGAATGTAAAGCCCAAATATGAGTAATAACATCATTCCTAGCCAGAAATTAGGTATATTATAAAATAACAAAGTACCTATAGTTATACTATTATCAGTTAGAGAATAGACCTTCTTTGATGCCATGACCCCTAGCATTATCCCTATGGTTTCTATTATCAAAGATGTAGAGGTTAAAATAAGGGTATTTCTGAGTCGTGAAAGCAACATATTGAATACCGGTTGATGGTAATAAAAGGAGTACCCAAAATCTCCCTTTAATAACTTCTGAAAATAAATAACCATTTGCACATGAACAGGTTTGTCGAAACCATATTTTGCTTTGAGCATTTCAACATACCCCTTCGGAACTCCCACTCCCTCCACCCCAGAAACTAAAAAGTCTACAGGATCACCTGGAGCAGCCTTCATTATCAAGAAATTTACAATCATAATTATGATTATTAGAGGAATAGCTTGCAAAATTCGCTTTGAAATATATTTTCCAATAGCTATAAAAATTCCTTCTTTATTTGCTATAGGTACACTGCAGTTCCAGCATATTAATTTTATGAGAGAAGCTGCATAATAGTTAAAAGTATAAAAAACTAAATGAAGGGATTGAGTATTTTATATGTTTTGCTGTTTACAATACTAAAAGCATATTTCAATCTAAACAACAAAATCTACTGTCAGCTAGTTATCGCATATTTTTATGTTGGTTTCACACTAAAGTAGGATCTCATTAAACTTCTTCAGAAAATTGTAGATGAATCTCTGGAGTATGAGACGCGCTATTCTAGGATATGTGCCAATGTATCTATCTCAATCATCACAAGAGGGTATACACAAAAGAAGCTTCCACGGAGGTCCTTGCTAGGGATATATCATCAAAGTAACGCTAAAGTGCCCTATATATCTGAACTCCATTATCTCTTTGCGGAAGACTGAGCATTTTACAACATTCCTCAGAGATGCTTGCCCTTCAGCAGATGATTTAGCGTTACTAAGGATCTGTTTTGTCCATCCCTTGATATTTCCCCTATGGTCCAATAGCAGGGTTAAAACTAGCCTGACTAGGAGGGTATCAGATCAACCATGGTGAAGAAGGGTTTCTATAAAGAAAGCCTACTGCATAATTATCCTTGAAGCAAAGTTCCTCACGGCTAAAATTGCCGTAGTTTTCGAAAAAAATAAAGAAGCAGGAGCAGGTCACCGCAGGATATAGATAAAGTACACCATTCTAAAACAAGGTTTGATATCAGATTGTGCTTCGGCATACCCAAAAAGTAGGCAAGTCTATTACTGGATATATCCCAATTGAGTCAGTCTTTTTAGAACGTTCTCTACACTTTCCTCAATGGATTCCTTACTAGTATCAAGGACGAGTTCAGGGTCCTCAGGTTCTTCGTAGGGATCATCGACCCCCGTAAAATTAGATATCTCTCCTTGCAAGGCCTTTTTGTACATTCCCTTGACATCCCGATCAATACAGACCTCCACGGGGGTGCGTGTATAGACCTCAATGAATTCCCCTATCTCTTCCCGAGTTTTTATCCTCCTAGCGCGATATGGTGAAACAAAGGTAGCTAGGACGGCGACCCCATTCCTTGTGAGAAGTTTCGCGACAAAGGTAACACGCTTGATGTTTTCGTCTCTGTCTTGCTTTGTAAAACCAAGATCACTCGTCAGGCCCTGCCGCACGATGTCCCCGTCAAGTCTCTCAACTTTATATCCTCGTTCTTTGAGTCTTTCGGCAACAACATCCGCTACTGTTGTTTTACCCGAACAGGGTAGGCCCGTGAACCACACAGTAAAACCTTTTTGATCCCTCATTTTATCCATTCACCTGACGTATTCCACTAGAGAATAAAGGTAAGTAGGGTAATTGAAAATGGTTACCTTAGGGATAAGAAAAGTCTAGACGACGATCATCGTCAGCGTTGATTTTACATTGTCGATGGTCCTTACATTGGAGCTAATAACATCTTTGAGCTGCTGGAGATTTTCGGCCTCTATTCTTACGACGAGGTCATAGACCCCGTAGACGCCATAAAATTCTTTGACCGCATCGATCTTTTTAAGTGCAGCCCCTACCTCAGCATCCGCTCCCATATCTGTGTTGATTAGAACAAAGGCGGCATTCATGAAATCCAGTCAAGCTTGGATTGTAAAGGTTTAAGTTTTTCTAGGGAAAAACAAAAAAAAATAACTTTTAACATTTTTATAGTAATTTCCCCCGAGTTTAGTTTTAGTCCTCAAGAGGAAGAAAGTAGGAAAAAAATAAGGTTTCTAGATAGAATCGGGGAGACACAAAGACTCGTTTCCACCATAGTTTAGATTCTTACAGGCCAACAAGGAACTCTGTGGTGATGCCACCCACGTAGTTAGGGTAAGTACGTGAACGGCAGATTCAAACCTGTCTTATAGAGGTGATCGAGCAATCAGAGTTAATGGAAGCATCACAATCTAAACTATCTATCCACGCTCTTGATAATGAGGGAGGACGTGGATAAAATGAGGGGCAGATTACCAATTAGGTCACTAAGGCCCTCCTTCACGATGGATGCAGACACAATCTGCGCGCGATATTAATAATATTCGCCTTAGATTTTATTTGCTTGGGGGTTAGGGCATTAGTACGTATAATTGTATTGTTAAAAGATATAGTCGATCTAGAGTTAATGAAGGTCAACCTAAAAACAAGTGAACCCATAATCAAGGGGATAAAGAGAAAGATAAGCGATCTTGATACGAGAGCCCTTGAAGCCGCCCTTAAACTCAAAGAATCCAACAAGGGGGAGGTCATAACTCTTTCCATAGGTGGATCAGAGACAAGAACAGTCATCCTAGCTGCCCTGGCCATGGGGGCGGATAGAGCTTACATCATAAAAAACGACAAGTTGGCTAGACTCGACTCTCGAGCTACCTCCAAGGTAATCAGGGCTGCGGTGGAAAAGATAGGCCCTTATGATCTTATCATTGGAGGAGAGATGTCTCTTGATAGTCTCTCTTCCCAAACAATCCCGAGGATCGCTGAACTCCTAAACCTCCCCCAAGTAACTTACGTGAAGGAGATTAAGCTCTATGAGGGGACTCTTCAGGCAGTGAGGGATTTAGAGGACGTTGATGAAATCGTAGAGGTGGACCTTCCTGCGGCGGTGGCTGTAGTGAGAGAGATCAATGAACCGAGGATTCCCTCCCTTATGAACATCATGAAGGCAAAAAGGAAACCAATTAAAGAGTGGGAGGTCGCGGACCTGGGCCTATCTATTGAGGAGATAAATGCCTTATCTTCGATTGAGATCCAAAAGATCAAGACCCCAAAAGTCAATAGAAAAAGAATTGTGATAAAAGCCGATACCGTTACTGAAAGCGCAGCTAAGCTAGTGACGGCCATTATCTCCGAAGGGGTGCTTGAGAGCTGAGCGATATGGCAAAAAACGTTTTGGCGTTCTCCGAGGACCGCGAGCTACTAATCCAGCTCCTTGGAAAGGGAGAAGAACTTGCCATTAAAATAGGCGGAAAACTAAACGTTCTGATTGTAGGCTCGAAAGCCACTGATTCTAGAGAGCTCACTCAATATGGGACCAAGAAAACTTTCATTGCTGATGGCCCTGAATTCACGTATTTCAGTATCGATGCCTACAAAGCAGCATTCTTGAAAGCAGTTGAAGCCTCCAATCCCAGGATAATACTCATAGGAGCAACAAAGAAGGGAAAAGAGCTTGCTGCACGTGTGGCCGCGGCTCTAGATACGGGCTGCATGTCTGAATGTTTGAGTCTTGACGTTAACGAAGAGGGAAATCTAGTGGGTGAACGATTCATGTATGCAGGTACTACAATATGCACTGAAGTTAGCAGGTTGGCGCCTCATATCGCCACCGTTTCTAGTAAGACATTTGAGACACCAGATCCAAGCTTTGGAGTTAGTGAAATTGTCACCCTCAATTTGTCTCTCCCCAAGCCGAAAGTAAGCGTTATAGAGATCAGGGAGAAAACTAGGAAGGATAGGAACCTCGAAAGCGCCCCCGTTATCATTGCTGCTGGAAGGGGCATCAAAACTGAGGAAGATCTAAAAATCTTAGAGGAGCTTGCAGGAGTTTTAGTAGCTAAGGTGGGATGCTCAAGACCCATTGCAGCAGACATGGGCTGGATGGAGGAGTGGATTGGGATTAGCGGTAGGAAGGTCTCCCCGAAACTCTATCTAGCTTGCGGTATCTCCGGCACTATTCAGCATGTTGCTGGAATAAGGGAATCCCAGATTATCGTGTCCATAAACAAGGATGAGAATGCCAGCATCCACAAGATATCCGATTACTCCATCATTGGGGATCTTTACATCGTACTCCCAGCTCTGATTAAAGCCTTCAAGGAGAAGAGAGGTTAGAAAGCGCGGGCGCTTCTAGCCAGTATCTGGAAAAGATGGCAGTAGTATATGTCATTATCTTTATCTTCGATGTAATTTTATGTGCCTCATTGCAATAATCTAAAGCTATTAGTTAGCTGTCAATTCCTATCCCATATTAATCTCTACGTTATCTTCAGAGGACAGTGAAGTTATTTTTACTCTCCACGTTCTAATCTGCGGGAGATCATAGTGGTTGAAATGAGTTATTCTCCAAGACTGAATCAGTCTTTTAATAAAGCGAGTATTAGATATAGTTGGAAAAGGTGAAATAATTTGATCAATTTTGCTTTCACTGAGGAGCAAGACTTGTTTCGGGAGGCCATCCGAGGATGGCTGGCAAAGAACCTCCCCATGGAAAGGGTGAGGCAGAACGATACAAACCACACGCTTGGTAAGGACCTCATCCGCGGGCTAGGGGACCTAGGTCTTCTCTGCATGACCCTCCCTGAGGACCACGGAGGAGTCGGGGCGGACTGGGTGACAGCTACAATTGCGGCGGAAGAGCTAGGCTATGCAGATATCTCCGTCTCACTGCCCGTATTTTTCCTCGTTCAAGCCAGCTGGGGGTTCGTCGTGGATAAGTACTGTCAGGATGTTGTCCGGGATATCTGCCTTAGAAGGGCTGCCCGGGGTGAGGCCTTCATCGGTATTGGGGTCACTGAGCCAGGTGGTGGATCAGATGTCTCAGGCTTCCACACAACCTTCGAGAAAGGTGACGGCCACTGGACTCTCAACGGGGAGAAGACGTATATAAGTGGCACTCACGAGTGTCAGAAAATAGGAGGAGGATATTTCGTAACTGGGTTCAGTGACCGATCTAAGGGGCATAAGGGCATGACTGCTACCTACCTCCCACTTGGCATGGAGGGGATTGAAGTATCCAAGCGGTTCGAGAATTATGGAAGAATGGCCATCAGCACTGGTGGATTCAAAATGAACGATGTTAAGGTTCCTGAAGAGTACCAGCTTGGAGAAACTGGGCAGGGTTTTTATCTAACGATGGAGGGATTCGACGCAGCCAGGGTTCTGGTCTCAGCGAGCTGCATTGGTGCAGCAGAGAGAGCCATGGAAATCGGTATGGAATATATCAAGGAGCGTAATGTTTTTGGTCAGCCCATAGCCAAGTGCCAAGGCATTCAATTCGACCTCGCTGATATGGTCGCGCATCACGAGGCTATCAAGATGCTTATATACAGAACGGCCTGGATGATGGACCAAAAATACCAGCATGGAACATTCACACCACTCGAAGTCTCAAAATATCTCTCGATGTGTAAATATCTCGCGCCTCATCACGCCCTCGACACTTTCAGGAGGGTGATGCTGTGGATGGGCGCATATGGATATACAAAGGAATGTCCTCTGGAGATGGGAATCCGTGGGGTGATGAGTTACTGCATTGGGGCGGAGGGCGCAGCTAACATTCAAAAAATCGTTATTGCCAGGGAGACACTTGGACGAGAGTGGACCAAAAGGTAGAATCATCTCCGCGCGAGTATCTGTCGTTGGTATGATCGTTTTTTCCTCTTAATTTACTGTTATTTATTAAAGCTTATAAATATTATTGTAGGTTAACACCTGCAAAAGTTTTTAGATAATGTTGTATTATTAATCATATGGAATGGGATTCCGTATTCTCCCAATGTGGAGTAGTGAGGTCCAAGGTTATTCATTTGACTTTTTTTCCCTTTATTACACACGGCCTGTAGGAAATTAGAGGATTGATATTCAACTCCGTTTATATTCAGAGATCCTGATATGTGGTTTTCCAAACGCATAATTGTTATTAGTTTGTATGAGACCTGTTTGGTCACCTCAAGGTTTCCTATATGAGCAAAAAAGATTTCTACCTGAGCCAATACCAAGCTGATCTGGAGCGTCGCGCTCCTGACAATGTCTGGATATTTGACACAACCCTCAGGGATGGAGAACAAATGCCTGGGGTCACATATACTGTAGATGAAAAGGTTTTGATAGCACAACAGCTTGACGAGCTGAGGGTCCCCCGGATCGAGGCGGGATTCCCTATAACTTCTGAGGGTGAAACTGAATCAGTCAGGCGGATAGCAGCCCTTGGGCTTGACGCTCAGATTGTTGCTCTCTCGAGGCCCCTCAAGGAGGATATTGACATAGCCCTCAAATGTGATGTTCCCTATATTCACATATTCATCTCAACTAGTGACCTACATATCGAAACAATGATGAAAACTACAAGAGAGGACGTAATCAAGCGGTCTATAGAGGGCATTGAATATGCCAAGGATCATGGCGTCTTCGTGGAATACAGTCCCCAGGACGCAACACGTACCGAGATGGATTTTCTTATCGAGATTTGCAACGCGGCTGAGGATGCTGGTGCCGAGATGCTGAATATTCCGGATACCGTTGGTGTTATGACCCCCCGGATGACATATGAGTTCTTTAAGGAGCTTAAGTCCTCAACCCACGTCCCCCTCAGCGCCCATGCCCATGATGATCTCGGTCAGGCTACGGCCAATACACTTGCCGCTATAGAGGCGGGTGCGGAGCAAGCCCACGTATGCGTCAACGGATTGAGTGAGAGGGCCGGTAACACCTCTCTCGAGGAGGTTGTGGTCTGCCTCGCGGCCCAATATAAAATAAAGACAGGAATCAATACAAAAAAGATCGCGGATACATCGGCCCTAGTTGAGAGACTAAGTGGTGTCTACATGCCATCCTCAACTCCCATAATCGGAGATAACGCTTTCTCACATGAGGCAGGAATCCATGTACACGGAATCCTGAGTCACTCAGGGAACTACGAGATCCTCCGTCCTGAGTTCGTAGGAAAACGGAGCAGGTTGGTGGCTGGGAAGCATGCAGGAAGGCACGGAATCTCTAATATGGTGGCAGATCTCGGCCTCGAAGCCACTAGAGAACAACTGAAGGAGATTGCGGCCAAGGTTAAGAAGCTTGGAGACACCGGAAAAGCCATTACAGATGCAGACCTTTACGCTATCGCAAGGCATGTAATGGACCTAAAGGAGGAGGACTATGTAAAACTCCAGCAGCTCCTCGTTGTCACAGGGAATACGATTACACCCACAGCCTCAGTTACCCTTATAGTTGGTGGCAAAGAATACAAAGGTTCTGGAGTTGGCAACGGCCCAATAGACTCCGCGATTAATGCTATCAGAAACGTCGTTAATGGATTTACTAGCGTCTCACTTGAAAAGTTCATGATGAAGGCTATAACAGGGGGCACCGACGCAGTCGCAGATGTAACTGTTCACCTTAAACAAGGTGACAAGTTCGTGACTGCGAACGGTGTAAGTGGGGACACCGTGATGGCGAGTGTGGACGCAATCTTAAAAGGGATGAACAGGCTCCTTTCCAAGGAAAATCATGACATCGACTGAAGATCAGAGGGGCAGGACGATCTCTGAGAAGATCCTAGCTAGAGCCTCAGAGCAAAAGGACGCATCTGCTGGGGAAATTGTAAAGGCCCGAGTTGATGTCGCGATGATGCCCGACCTCACCACAATCCTATCGGTGAAAGCTATGAAGGCTATGGGTCGGAAAAAGGTTTGGGACAATACCAAAATCGTCCCCATCCTCGACCACGTCGCCCCAGCGTCTACATTGATGGCGGCAACTGTCCACCGAGATATCCGAGCGTTCGTAAAGGAACAGGGAATAACCAACTTTTATGACGTCGAATCTGGAGTTTGTCATCAAGTGCTCCCTGAGAAAGGCCATGTTAAACCCGGATATCTCGTGATTGGTGCAGATTCCCATACCTGCACTCATGGAGCTTTTGGCGCTTTCGCCACAGGGGTAGGTTCAACCGACATGGGGGCAATTCTGGCTACAGGGAAAATTTGGCTTAGGGTTCCTGAGACTATTAGGGTCCAAGTTGAGGGTATTCTTCCTGAGTTTGTGACTCCTAAGGATGTCATCCTAAAAACCGCTGGACTTATTGGGGCTGACGGAGCTACATACAATGCTTTGGAGTTTCACGGAAACACTATCTCCAAGATGAGTGTCTCTGGAAGGATGACACTATGCAATATGGCCATCGAGCTTGGAGGTAAGGCCGGCATCGTGGAGCCCGACAAGACAACGTATGCCTATCTCAGAGACAGGACGGACGGGGTATTCAATCCTGTTTTCTCCGATGAGGATGCCTCTTATAAGATGATACAAGATGTCCCAGTGGACGATCTAGAGCCCCAAATAGCCTGTCCTCATAAAGTAGACAATGTGAAGCCTATCAGTGAGGTTGAGGGCTCTGCGATCAACCAGTCATTTATAGGCTCATGTACCAACGGCAGACTGGAGGACCTCAGAGTTGCTGCATCCATATTGAAGGGCAAAAAGGTCCATCCCGATACCAGACTTTTAGTAGTCCCTGCATCTAATGAAGTCTATCTTGAAGCTCTCAAGGCAGGGATCATCCAAACAATCGTGGAGTCGGGGGCGATTTTCAGTAACCCTAGTTGCGGAGCCTGTTTTGGGGGTCATATAGGGCTCCTGGCGCCAGGCGAGATTGGATTGACAACATCCAACAGGAATTTCCAGGGGAGGCAGGGGAGCCCTGAAGCATTTGTCTATTTATCTTCGCCCGCGGTCGCTGCAGCTTCGGCAATAAAGGGTGTAATCACTGACCCCCGGGACTTAAGGTGATATAAGTGAGACAGAAAGGCATGGTATGGATTTTTGGTGATGACATAAACACCGATCTTATAATTCCTGGAAAATACCTAGAGCTGGTGGACCCCGTGGAAATGGCAAGGCATGCAATGGAGGGCATCAGTCCCAATTTCCCTAATAAAATTCAGGAGGGAGATATTTTAATAGGGGGAAGAAATTTTGGTTGCGGTTCAAGCAGAGAGCATGCACCTCTTGCTTTGAAATACGCAGGGATAAGCATAGTCATAGCCGAGTCTTTTGCCCGTATATTCTACAGGAATTCCATAAATATCGGGCTCCCCGCCTTGGAGTGCCCTGGGATAACGGATGCGGTGGAGGAAGGGGATACTATTGAAGTAGACATCTCAGGGGGAACCATTAAGGTTAATCGCACATACAACGAACTGCGTTTCACTCCCCTTCCGGAATTCATGGTAAAAGTCCTCAACAATGGAGGCCTTGCAGGCTATCTAAATGAAAACATGGAGAGCTGGTGAAAATAACCCTATACAAGATCGTAACACTCCCAGGGGATGGTATCGGCCCTGAGGTTATGGCAGCCGCGGTTTCGATCCTGGAGATGCTAGCAGAGAGCAAGGGGAAAATCGCATTCGAGTTCAAGGAACTCCCGGTTGGAGATGAGTTAAAGGTTAGGACGGGTATAGCGATGCCACCGGGAACCGTGGAGGCAGTCCGGGAATCCGATGCTGCCCTTTTCGCTGCGGTCGGAGAGACCGCGAAGGAAGTGATCTTGCCCCTCCGACAGGAGCTTAAGTTATATGCTAACGTTAGACCCACCAAGGTCTATCCAAACGTCCCTTCGCTTAGAGAGGAAGTAGATATCGTTATGGTAAGAGAGAACACAGAAGGGCTATACAAGATGTTAGGGTACAGAGGCCCAGACTGGGGCCTCAATCTCAGGATCATCACAAGGCAGGCGTCAGAGAGGATTGCACGGTTTGCCTTCGAATATGCATCTAAAAACAATCGGAGTAAGGTTACCAGTGTACATAAAAACAACGTACTGGATCTGACTTGCGGGGTCTTCCTTGAAGCCTGTAGGAGGATTGCAGAATCTTATCCCGACATGGAATACCAGGAGATGATAGTTGATGCATGTGCCATGAAACTTCTCTTGAACCCGGGGCAGTTTGACGTCCTTGTGACCACTAATATGTTTGGGGATATACTCTCCGACGAGGCAGCTGCTATCGTCGGAGGACTGGGGATGGCACCATCGGGGAATATTGGAGAGAATTGTAGCATCTTTGAGCCCGTACATGGCAGCGCTCCTGACATAGCTGGGAAAGGCATCGCTAATCCCATTGCGATGATCCTGTCAGCTTCTATGATGCTTGAGTGGCTTGGAGAAATAGAGTTCGCCAAGTCTATCGATAACGCTGTGATCGGTGTTCTGAAAGAGGCGAAGACGCTCACTCCCGACCTAGGGGGCGAGGCCACAACTAAACAAGTTGCTGCAGCTATTGCGGAAAAGATCGTATAGTCTCCATTAAATGAAACTTTTTCGTTAATTATATCTGAAGGAAAAGTTATTAAATTAAGTTCAGATTCCGTCAAGCGCTAGATATGACCCTTGATAGCATTACCATAGAGTGATTAGAAGAGATCAGGAAAACTTTAGTCCTCCACTTAATTGCAATATTCGCAATGGAGCTAGCCCTCATGGACGCAGTTTCAAGCAGTCTCACAGAAAACCGTGGATGCTCAGAAAGTAGATCGTCAATAACAAAAAAGAAACTTCAGTATATACAGTTCAAATCGATCTTTATAGGGAGGACCGGGAATTCCCAGTCCACGGTAAGGTAAAACCTTCTGGGATGGAGGGCGCTGGAATTATCGGGGTGGGAAAAAAGGACAACAAAAGGATCCTCAATTCTATGACTGCGAAGACCAAATCCTTACTGATTATTAGGAGCCATGGTGGCCAAACGCAATACACCTATAAATGGTGTTTCCTCCGATAGTTCGAGGGATTATGACGGTTAAAGCCTACATATTAGTGAATGTAAGTACCGGAACGGAAGATGAGGTTTGCAAGGCCCTTGTAGAGTTCAGGGAGGTAGAAGAGGTTGCAACCATATACGGAGAATATGACGCGATCATCAAGGTGACAGCAAAGGATATGAACCGACTTGACGAGTTCATCACCTCCCAGTTGAGATCTATTCCTAACATCTTCATGACCTCGACAATGATAATAGCTAAGGAAAATAAATAAGAGGTGTCCATCTTAGGCGCAACGTTTATCTGCCTTAGAGATTCCTTTCTTTCAAATCTTGCCCTGGTAGTATAGTCTGGCCTATTATGCTGGCCTGTCACGCCGGAGATCCCGGGTTCGAATCCCGGCCAGGGCGCCACCTACTCTTAAGGAAAACCGACAAACACACGCTAAGTGAGTTGACTAGACTGATTCTATGATTTAATTCGTCAGTTTTTACTTTTTCTTAAATCCTGTTTAAACATAAACCAACATGTTAAAGAATAAAAATCCCGAAAATTCGCGCATTCACCATAAGGTCCATTAGCTTAGTTTGTAGAAAAACTTGGAATACATCCTCGCCATTCCTAGGGAGTTCTATCGTTTCGATTTCATCATCGCTGGACCAATTCTTTTGAATAGTGGAGTCTTGAACTATTTCATCAATTAGTTTGATTTTTTCAGAGATGAGGTCTCAAGATATTTTTTGACCGCAGGATAAAATTTATGGTGGACTGGGAGGGATTTGAACCCCCGACCTCTGCCCTGCCAAGGCAGCATTCATACCAACTGAACTACCAGCCCACTTCACCAAGACATCAAGTAAACAACCTAAAAACGTTCCCCCGAATAAAAAAAACCAAAATGAGACTAATCTTTAACTCCCGCCCAATTAAAAGAGGGTTATTAATATGTCACCAGGTTATGAAAGAAGGTGAACAACATGGACAGGGATATAGCAGTTTTAAAGGGATTAACCGAGCACGCTTTTAATAGACTTGAAAGGACATGTGAGGGCATCACGGAAACTGAGGCGAACTGGAAACCAATTGAAGAAGCCAATAATGTTCTATGGATCCTTAACCACCTAGGAAGGATTACTAATTATTCTCTCCCACG
>PBSW01000046.1 GCA_002726865.1 Candidatus Bathyarchaeota archaeon | reverse complement strand
TAGGGACAATGTATTATTACTTTCTAAAAACGATGGTTCTAGACTCTTTATATATCCGATGCTATGCTCTAAAAAGGTTTTTTGAAGCCGTAAGACCATCAAGCATTATATTTATCTCACCCCAGACCCAGGAGATGCCTTTAGATTTCACACTGCAATATCAATATTATGATTATGGTAAAAGCTATTATTCCCAGGTTATTCCAATTGTGTGTAAAGAGAAAAATATCCCGTTAACCTCGGTCCATTTGGAGACAGGTGGTAAAGCCGGCAAAAAACCAAAGTCTGGGCGTCCTTTTAGAGATCTTCTAATCTGGTATGGGAACAAGATTCTACCAATTGATATGCTAAGAAGGACGTACTTTAACTACCAATATCTTAGTAGGCGCCCCTTTCCCAAATCAAAGAACCGTGACGGGCTGAACGTCTTTATGCTAAAACTCACCCACATAGGCATGGACTTCGTAACCAGGGCGGTAAGAAAGGGATATAATGTTTACCAATTGTCAGGTAATTCAATACTAAAATATTCCTCTCTTAGCGCCATGAGGTGCTTGGATTTAAAAACCGAATATAAAGATACAGTGGCGAAGGTAGAAAATAACAGTATCTGGGAAAATACAGCAAGCCTTCTGGAGAGTCATGATCTAATCAAGTTGCTTAATCAAAGGTATCGATTAGATGTTTCCGAAATAGTCTTGCCCAAGCTAAAATACTTCATCGCCAAAGTATGCCCGGAGATTCTCGGCTATTTTAAAGTGTTTATTAAATTTTATAAGGAACAGGATGTTGACTTTGCCATTACACCACATGAGGTGTCCCCAATTGAATTCGCCGCACTGGCAGCGGCAAATTATGAAGAGCGTGTTAGGACAGTTCGCATTTCCCATGGAGATGATGCTCATAGTGTTAAATTTTGGCGAATACTGGAGCTGTCTCAGGCTGATATCCTTGTTTCTTCAAACACCGAAGCCAAGGAATACTTTAACTCCTTACGCCAGGCAGGTAATCTGCCAACTACACTGTATAGTAGCCGGCATAGATTGTCGGATATGGAACGAATAAGTCGTCTGAGGGAAACTAATAAAAGTAACATCAAGAAAAATAAGATTGTCTATCTGCCTACCCTTATGATGTGGGATACCAGACGAATGGATGGTGCCAGCTATCCTGATACCTGGTACTACCAATTTCAAAAATCACTTGCCGAGTATTTCTACACCAAGAGAGGGTATATATTCGTATTGAAAGGGCTGCCCCCATCGGAAGCAATTTACAATCCTATTCCGGACTTTATAAGAGACAACAGCTTTGGTAATATTGAGGTGGCTACCAACCCATTTTCTCAGCATTTATTCTCAGCGGACAGGGTTATCTGTGATTATCCATCTACCGGATTTTACGAATCTATTGCCGCTGGCGTGCCGACTATCTGCCTCTACCATCGAGCCTTAATTGTCCGCAAATCAGCCATAGACTATTTTGGTAATCTACTGAAGCCATTTTCTGATGCCACAGAAGCGGTAAAACACATTGATGAATTTCTGAATAGTGCCCCAGAACTATATACAATGACCCTTGATGTGGAAGATAATGGTATCCTCGATATACTTGAGGAAGCTGGCAGGAGAGTAAATTAGCAGACCTTCGGAGGAGTGAGGATATAGCCATGGACTCAGGTTCAGACAAAGAAAAGGTGAGGAAATATTACGACCAGGAGGCTGGGGATTATCATAAAATCTACCAGGAGGAATGTGACGAATATCCCGCCAACCAGATAAGGCTGAATTTCGTAGTGGAGCGGCTTAAGCAGAACCAGGTCAAGACGGTTTTGGATGCCGGCTGTGGAACATGTACTCCCATGCTAAGATTATTGAAGGAAGGCTTTAAAGTTGAGGGTTTTGATTTCTCAGAAGAGATGGTCAAGGCAGGGAAGAAGGAACTGGAAAAGGCCGGAGTTGCCCCTAACTTAATAGGTCAGGGTGATTTGGAGGACGATTCAACTCTGCCGGATGAGAAGTTTGATGCCATACTTGCTTTAGGTGTTTTCCCACACCTCTCAGACGAAGCCAAGGCGCTATCAAATATGCGCCAGCGACTGAATAAAGGTGGGCTAGTTTTTATACAATTTAGAAATGACTTATTTGCCGCCTATACCTTGAATAAGTATTCTCTTGACTTCTTCCTTAACCGGGTGATTAATTTAAGTTCTTTACCTGACGATGTGGCTGAAGAAGTAATTAGCTTTTATTCCGAGCGATTAAAAGCGAATAAACCGGATAAAAGAACCAGAGGTAAAATATCCTTTTTAGATATTCGCGCCATATTCCGAAATCCTTTGACCATTGAAGATGAAATTTTTAAGCCAAATGGATTCTCCGTTAATAAAATCCACTTTTATCATTACCATGCCCTGCCCCCTATCTTTGAGAACAAGTACCCTGGTTTGTTTCAGGAGTTAAGTCTGAGGTTGGAGAAGCCCAATGATTGGAAAGGCTATTTAATGGCTTCAGCATATGTCGTGGAAGCGATTAAAAATGATTGATTCACACGGGGGAAAATAAATGCGAAAAATCGAGCTCGATGAGTTGCCCAAGTATTCACCCTGGGTAGCCAGATTATTAAATATTGACTCCTTTCCTAAACCAGAGCGCACCATCGCCAAGATTGATGCCGAATACGACAAAGATAAGTTCGCTAAACTCCGGCAATTCTACGAGCAGCACCCCAGCATTGGTATTGAGGAATTGAGGAGGATAGAAGAGGATTTTTTACCGCCAGAGAAAGAGACCTGTATATCCCAAAGAAACGAACTGTTCCTGATGCCAGCGGCTGAAGTCCAGAGGCAGGACAGGCAGATTATTCTGGATAACCTGCTGCCGTATCTAGCGGAAAATCGGGTGGTAATAGAGCTAGGATGCGGGTACGGCTACAATTTGGGAGTCTTAAGAGATGCAAAACCCGACCACTTATTCATCGGTGGTGACTATTCTCAAAACGCCGTCAACTTGGGCCGTAAACTGTTCAAAGACCAACCCGAAGTAACCGTTACCCAGTTCAATTTCTACGACGAAAGCTGGTCGATTTTTGATACCATGGCAGAGAAGGCCTTAGTTTTCACCAACCATGCTATTGAGCAGCTACCATCCGCCAAATCCGTCCTGTCAACCTTTAACAAGTACCGGCAGAAAATTGCCTGTGTCGTTCACCTTGAACCTGTTTTTGAATTCAACGACTCCGATACCGTTTTGGGCTTGATGAGGCAAAGCTACCTTCTGACTAACGACTATAATAGAGACCTGTTTACCTGCCTCAAAGAGATGGGAGTAAAAATTCTAAGGACAGAAAACGGCCTGTTTGGTCCTAATCCACTTAATCCGACATCACTTATCGTCTGGCAGTTTCAGTAGTGAAAGGGAGAGAGCCTATGATGATGAAATTAATTGAAGACTTGTGGATGAAAAACCGCTCCTTAGTAAGTGGTGGATATGATGAAGCTTTGCACTACATTGGGGGTATCATTGACTTAAAGGTACATGAGATTCCCAGCGGTACCAAATGCTGGACGTGGGTTGCCCCGGAAAAATGGGTGATAAATGAAGCTTATATCCTGTGTGGTGAGAGAAAGATCGTTAACTTCAAAGAACATCCATTGCATGTGATCTCGTATTCGCTACCTGTCGATAAAGAGGTTTCTAAGGAAGAGCTCCTGCAACACCTGCACTGGCGGGAAGACCGCCCCAACGCTATCCCGTTTGAATTCAAGTATTACGAAAGGGATTGGGGTTTTTGTATGCAATATAGCCGGTTGAAAGAGCTTACCGAGGATAAATATAGGGTCTTCATCGATTCCAGATTTGAAAAGGGAACACTAAAGGTGGGCGATTTTACCATAGCTGGAGAAACCGATGAGATAATTATGCTAGTTGCTCATCTCTGCCACCCGGCTCAGGTTAACGACGACTTAGCCGGAGTCGCCGTGCTAGTTGATATTGCTAATGAAATGAGTAGAAAACGCCATCACTACACCTATAAATTTTTGCTCGTTCCAGAAACGATAGGCTCGGTTGCCTATCTAAGCCAAAACGAGAATATAATCCCCGGATTAAAATACGGGATTTTCCTTGAGATGCCAGGCAATGATAATATTCACGCCCTCCAATTAACCCGACAGGGCAATACCAGATTAGATAGACTGGCGAGATACGTAATGAAAAGGAATTTGTCGGATTTCAGAGAAGGTGCCTTCAGACAGGTAGTGGGTAATGATGAGATGGTTTTTAATGGGCCCGGAGTTGATATGCCTATGATTTCCATCAGCCGATATCCTTATCCGGAATACCATACCAGCGATGATAACCCTGGCATCATTACTGAGGAAAGGCTGGCAGAAACAAAAGAGCTAATCCTCAAAATAATTGATATTATGGACAGAGATTATATCCCACAGCGAACATTTAAAGGCCCCATCTTTCTATCGCGTTACGACCTATGGGTAGATTGGCGAGTAGACCCGGAGCTAAACAATAATCTGGAACTCATAATGCTGAGCCTAGAAGGGAACGAGAGCATATTTGACATCGCTGAGAAACTGGATATGGATTTTGATGCCGTTTATCATTACATCAATAAGTTGCTGAATAAGGGTTTGGTGGTTAAAAGGAGTCAATGCTGAACTATGCCGAGTTGACACATTCTTCCTAGTAGCTATACTATTAGTTAGTCAGATAAATAGTTTAGTCGACGGGAATTATGAATTAAATTGTCTGCCATGGTTACAAAGGAGGATTCTATAACGGATTTTCTTGACAACCCAGTTTTCATTTGCGGTGCCCCGAGAAGCGGCACCACGCTTTTGGCAAATCTGCTTGACGGCCACAGTGAGTTACTGGTTTTACCTACTGAGACCCATATACTTCAGCACTTTAAGGCTTATAAAGGGGAAACCAGAAAGACCTTTTTCCTCAGGGATTACATCTTTACCGATGATATCCTATTCTATTCCAGCCCTGCTTACCGAGAGAAGAGAAATAAGTTTTTAGCCTTTATGTATGGGGCTGGCTCTGTCTGGGACCTATCCTTGGTCAATGGTAAAACCTTCATTGAAACCTATACCAAATTCCTGAAAGAGAACGGACCCAGTCTGGAAGTATTATATAAAGCCATAACTCTTTCTTTATTTAGTTCCTACACTTCGCCTGACAAGAATTCACACCCAAAATATTTTGTGGAAAAACGACCGCTGGATAATGAAATATCGGCAATACTACTAAAGGAGCATTTTCCCAATGCGAAGTTCGTCCACATATTACGAGACCCGAGGACACGATACGCATCGACAAAGAGAAGGAGAATTAGAAGGAGAATGAACTATAAATACTGTCGGCGCTTGAATGATAAGGACTTTGTCAGAGGGCATGCTGAGATATCCATGCTGAGCTTCGTCCTGGCCAAAAGAAACAAGTTTGTCCTGGGGGATGATTATCTGGTGATTAATTATGAAGACCTGACATCCCAGCCCAATGAGATAATGAAAATTGTGGCTGATTCTCTTTCTTTGCCGTGGGAGGATATACTGCTCACCCAGACCTGCCTAGGGAAAAAGACGAGCTCATCTTCATCATTCAAGACTGCCTTAGACAGCGTCACCGCTACAGATATAGATAGAATAAAGGCTTATAATTCCTTAACCACCGGGTTGGAGAGGATGATAGTCAACCTCTACAACGGGGATGTCGCTCAGGAGTTTGGCTATGACCTAGGTGAGGCAAAACCAATTCCCGCCTTAAGTCTAATTCGTCCCGTTAGATATGAACTACCGCTCCACTATCTTGGGAACAGGCTGGCCTATCAAAAACAAATCTGGGCGCGTACTTCGGCCCAGGTGGTCGAGGAGTCCATTAACCAGATTCTAAGCAAGTGGGAATGTGGGATACCTACCCAAGATTAAGAATTGAGGTGAAGCATGCCAGAACCGCATGGTGGTAAGTTAATTAACCGTTTCGCCGGTAAGGGGAAGGACAGGGTAGAGGAAATCAAAAGACTTCCGCAGATAGTTCTGACTAAGGAGCAGACCGTAGAGGTCCTGAATATCACTCACGGGGTGTTCAGCCCACTGGAAGGGTTTTTAACCAGAGAAGATTATATCAGCGTCCTAGATAAGGGCAGGCTGGCCACTGGTGTTCCTTGGACTATACCTATTGTTTTTGATGTTCCCGAAAACAGCGGGGTAAAGAAGGGGTATGATGCTGTCCTAGTAGATGATGAGAGGTCAATAGCTACAATACATGTCGAGGATATATATCAGTATGACAGGGAAGAGCTGGCGCAAAAGATCTTCGGTACTACTGACTCTGCCCATCCCGGCGTAGCAAAGGTTTATAGTATGAAAGAATTCCTCTTGGGTGGAAAGATAGATTTAATTGATGACCCCAAAATACCCTTTGCCGAATATTACCTCAAACCTCAGGTTACCCGGCGTTTGTTTGAGGAAAAGGGGTGGAGAACCGTAGCGGCGTTTCAAACCAGGAACATCCCCCACGTAGGTCATGAGTATCTGCAAAAAACGGCATTGACTTTTACCGATGGCCTGTTCATAAATCCGGTAATAGGGAAAAAGAAGCCGGGTGATTTTCAAGATGAGCTTATATTGAAAACATACCAAACCCTAATAGATAATTATTACCCGATGGATAGAGTGATTATGAGCACCCTGCCCATGGAAATGCGATATGCTGGCCCAAGAGAGGCTATTTTTCATGCCATAATAAGGAAGAACTTTGGCTGCACGCACTTCATTGTTGGTCGCGACCATGCTGGGGTGGGAAACTATTACCCTCCCTACGCTGCCCAGGATATCTTCAAGGAGTTCCCCGACTTGGGTATCACTCCGATGTTCTTCAAGTCCTTTGCTTACTGCAAAAAGTGCCTCAGCGTAGTTAATGAAAAGACCTGCCCTCACCGTGACCAGGAACACATAGACTTCAGCGGCACCAAGATAAGGGAGATGCTTTTGAGAGGGGAGC
Source organism: Candidatus Bathyarchaeota archaeon (assembly GCA_002726865.1). The sequence goes on along the minus strand of PBSW01000046.1, from coordinate 355 downwards.
GACCCCCTGAAGAAGTTATGCGCCGTGAAGTTGCAGAGGTAATTAAGAGATGGGAGGACCCTTTCGTTGAATAGCAGAAATTGGGGGCGGGTTTCCGCCAAAACAACCTCTAGTGGGGTTACTCTATGGTTTACCGGCCTTCCTTGCTCAGGGAAATCAACCATAGCCGACGCCGTAGCTAAGGAATTACAAAAAATGGGGACCAAGGCGGAAAGGCTCGATGGCGATATTATCAGGAAGCACCTATGGAAGGAATTGGGGTTTTCCAAGGAAGATAGGGACGAAAACATAAGGAGGGCTGCTTTTTTAGCCGGATTGCTCCCCAGAAATGGAATTATTGTGCTTACCTCCTTTA
>PBSW01000045.1 GCA_002726865.1 Candidatus Bathyarchaeota archaeon | reverse complement strand
CTTACGATAATCAAGCTTCCAACTTCAAACTCGGTATCTTTATTTCTGGCGGTATCAGTTGTCTCTACCTCTGTAACAGCAAACGTTCCAGTACCTGTGGCACTACTACGAATATTTACTTCAAAATTTGCAGTTGCTGGATCTACCTCGTTTCCCTCGACGGATGTAACTTCAATTTTCACGTCGAATAGTCCACTACTTGGAAATTTGTAGACGAAAGTTGAAGATCCAACAGGAGCATTAAAGTTCCGTTGAAGGGCCTGTCCGCCTCCAGGAGTGTTAATGGTTATCGTGTATTGTGATTCTAGAGGTTGTTTAGTGGTAGCATCGTTGATAGAAATCGTTAGGGTGTTTGCACGGTCTACAATTGGAACTCGCGGAGAAATTGAAAGGCCAATCTCATATCCACCTACCTGAGAAGTTTCTGCAGAAGCAGTATTTATGATGGGTAGAGATAACAATAAGAGTAGAATAATGACACCAGGAAGTCGTCGAGTCATAGTGAACGCATTTAGTTACTCAATTACAAATACTTATGCTAGATATCCAACACAGAGGACTATTTGTAAAGTGTTATTCTACATAGTTTCCAAAATACAAAAAAACCATGCCTCTGGAGGCCGACCCATGAAGAAGTCTGGGGCACTGGCTCTGATTGCCATGAGTCTGTTATTCCTATCTGTTTCGTCGTCTCCTGCATGGTCTGTAGAGACTTTGACTGTGACGGTTGACAAGACGATCTATGCACGAGGTGAACTGGTTGAAGTAAGCGGTAGCGTTACAGGGATTTCAACTGAACATGACATTTCCATACAAGTTCTCAAACCAGGAGGCAGTCCATGGAGTTACGCTCAGGTTACCCCTGAATCGAATGGCAGCTTCCAGTCATCAGTGGCTCGGCTGAGCGAACAAGACCCGTTGGGCCTTTACGAAATTACTGTAAGCTATAGAGGCGATCACGCAAAGACTACTTTCTTCCTGCTTGAAGTAAAGAATTTCAATGCGGAGTGGCAAGAGCTAACTTTTCCCGTACAAGTATTATCTGACGCTACAGTTACGGGTTTTCAATTTGACCAGCCTTCCAAGCAGATTAGCATAACTGTCGAAGCGACAGCTTCGAGCTTCGTCAATATGACGTTAGCCAATGAACTATTATCTGCACCATTTGATGTAACTGTTGACGGAACCTCTGAACAGGGAACAACCTTTTCGCAGGTAAATCAGACACACACTACGATCTCGACGATATTCAACACAGGTAGTCATACGATTATTGTTGTAGGTACTAACGTCATCCCAGAGTTCCCAGTATCTACCCTCTTCACGATGGCTGTTGGTGTAGGCATATTTCTATTAGCTCTCAGATTTGGGCGACGATTGACAAAGGCCGGGGACTACCGGACAGGGACCTCTACAACACCGAGAAGTTTCTCTATCTCACTAAGTTCAGCTTTTATTTCTAGAGGGGGCTCATAAGTATGTGTCACTGCGTCGGGATCTTTTAATCCATGACCCGTGGCAACACATACTATTCTGTCACTTCTAGAAATCATTCCCGCATTTAACATCTTTTTCAAAGCAGCTATGGGACTAGCACTGGCTGGCTCTACAAAAAGGCCCTCATAGCGCGCTAGGAGTCTCTGAGCAGTCAGAATCTCTTCATCACTTACGATCTCTGCTCCACCATTAGATCCATAGATTGCCCTTAGGGCCTTCTTCCAACTAATGGGTGCTCCAATACGTATGGCTGTAGCAATTGTTTCTGGTGCATCTTTCATGATAATATCTTTACGTCCTTTCTTCACTGACTCAGCAATTGGTGCAGCACCTTCTGCCTGAACTCCAAATAGCCTTGGCAATTTCTCTAGGAAACCTAGAGAATTGAGTTCACTGAAGCCTTTCCAAATCGCGCTAATGTTACCAGCGTTGCCCACAGGTGTTACCAGGACATCGGGCTCTGTTCCCATCGATTGTTCCCAGACTTCATAGGCCAAGGTCTTCTGTCCTTCCAAACGAAAAGGGTTTACTGAATTTAGTAGGTACGCCTCTTTATGACGTCGACAGAGCTGGAAGACCAGATCTAGTGCCTCATCGAAGTTCCCTTGGACTTGAACTACCAATGCACCATGTATCATAGCTTGGGCGAGCTTTCCAAAAGCAATTTTTCCAGTGGGAATTAGGACGACGCAGCGGAGCCCCGCACGGGCAGTATAAGCTGCTAACGAGGCGGAAGTGTTACCAGTAGAAGCACAGACAACTGTCCTGACGCCGATTTCTAGAGCCCTAGTAACTCCTACTGTCATTCCCCTATCCTTAAAGGAACCAGTCGGATTCTCGCCCTCGTTCTTGACATATAGGTGCGGAAGTCCAAGTTCTTCTCCTAAGCGCTTACATTCATAGAGATTTGTGCCGCCTTCTCCCAAGGTTATTTCAGTCCGGTTATTACCTACTGGTATGAGCTCGCGGTATCTCCAAACTCCAAAACGCCGCTTTTCCCACGCAGACCTATCAATCTGTTTAGATAAGACTGGAAGGTCGTATACAACTTCCAGCAAATCCCCACATTCTTTACACTGATATCTCTCTTCAGCTAGTGGCCAGGACTTGCCACAACCTATGCACTGGAGCCTAGACCACATCATCAATTACACACACTCCCTTACCTGGCTTAGTGATTGTTATTTCGCAAGGTATTCCAGCTTTCCTAAAACCTTCTCTGATTGCTTTGCTTACCTTTCTAGGATCTGATTTTCCTCTGTCAATTAGAGCTAACATTGTTGGACCAGCTCCACTAATAGCAACTCCAACCGCTCCCGCATCCAAAGCTGCACGTCTAACGCGGTCGTATCCCGGTACCATGTTAGAACGGGCTGGTTCAACTATCTTATCTTGCATGCCCTGACCAATCAACTTGATGTTGCCAATAGCAAAGCCTGCCATTATTAGAGAAGCGGAGGCTATATTCCATATTGCGTCGCTAAGAGGAACTTGTTTAGGTAGGATGTTTCTGGCGGTCCCGGTCTTTTTCGGAGGTACTTGTACCAAAGGCCTACCAAGACATAAAGTAAGATCCTGAGGGATTTGTGTCAATGATACCAGATCCAGTCCATCTGTCCCTTGTCGAATAGCCGAAAAGTACCCTAGTAAAGCAGCCGCGACGTTGTCAAAATGAGGAACTCCAGCGGAAGCTACTTCGCCTTTCGCTGCAAAGGCTATCAGGGTATTCATGGGGAGATGAAGGTCTAGTAGGTGGTCCAGAGCGAAAGCAACGGCCGCCGCATCAGCTGCACTACTTCCAAGTCCGTATCCAGGAGGGATTCCTTTTCGGACTCTAATTTCGCATCCAAAGCCTCCGCCAAAATTACGCAGAAGTGCATCAGCCACTAGTCCTGCACTATTCTCATTCCAGATCTCCGGAACCTTATATTTTGTCTCTGGATCCAGTTTGAGTACGATCCTTTGGTCTTTTAGTAAAGTTACCGTCACTACGTCAAATGGTTCCTCCAGCCCCAACCCAAAAATATCGAATCCAGGTCCGAGATTCGCTGATGATGCAGGTGCTCGCACCTGGAGACTCCTTATCTTCCCTAGCCGCGTTGAAGGCATCGGGGATACTTGTCTTCGGCGACTCTTAATCTCTTTGGCGGATGATTCATTGATACTGCTTAGGGGTTGAGATGACTAACGAACACTTCTTCCAAAAGTCCGTGATTCCATCATATCTCAGGTGGCATGGGAACAAGTTTTGCTGATATTAGTGAGGAAAGCATAGTCCTAGACCTGACGATACTTTCTGAGGCACGAGTAATTAGTTCATCCTTCGTCATATTCTTTCTAGCTAAACCTTGCTGGATTGCTTTCTCACCCACTGCAGCAGCAACTCGCGGATATACTTCCCACTCAGTCATTGTAGGCGTGATGTAATCCTTGTGAAGACCCTTTTCCTCAGAATACTTCGATAATTCTTCAGCAGCGACTATTACCATATCATCTGTGATGGTCTTGGCACGGACGTCAAGAACACCTCTGAACATGGATGGGAATAGAAGGCTATTGTTTACCTGATTCGGAAAGTCCGACAGGCCAGTCGCGGTGATTTTTGCTCCTGCTTCTTCAGCGTCTTTAGGCCACATCTCTGGAATTGGATTGGCAAGCAGAAATGCTATGGAGTCTGTATTCATTTCTCTCACCCACTCTTTCTTGATCAGATCTGGACCAGGTGTGGATGCTGCTACCAGAGCATCAGCACCCTTGAGAGCCTGGGCAAGATTTCCAGAAACTCTATCCTTATTGGTTCGCAAGGCGATTTCGTATTTCCACTTGTGTTTGAGCTTCAAATCATCAACATCGTCACGTTCAGCATATAGAATCCCCTTTGAATCTACCAGGATGAGATCTCCAGGATCGGCACCTGCTACTTCCAATAGTCTAGCTGTCGCTATGTTTGCAGCACCTGCTCCAAACAAGACGATTCGAGAACCGCGCACTTTCCTTCCCGTGATCTTCAGAGCATTTAACAGGGCAGCTAGTGTTACACCGGCCGTTCCCTGTTGGTCGTCATGCCAGACCGGGATCTGCATCTGAGTCCTTAGGGTATCAAGTATTTGGAAACATTTCGGAGAGGCAATATCTTCAAGGTTTATTCCCCCAAATGATGGCTCGAGATACTTTGTCGTTTGTATTATCTCATCTGCAGTATGTGCGGATAACGATATGGGAAATGCATCTACTCCGCCAAGGTACTTGTAAATCAGTCCCTTGCCTTCCATCACGGCCATGCTAGCCTCGGGACCGACGTCACCCAAGCCAAGGACGCGACTTCCATCGGTCACAACGGCTATCTTATTCCAACGAGCTGTATACTCGAAAGAGAGGTCAGTGTTGGCCTGAATTGCCTTTGAGACGGCAGCTACGCCTGGGGTGTACCAGATGGAGAAATCGCTGAGATCTCGTACAGGTACTTTTGGTGCAATTTCGATCTTGCCTCCGTAAAAACGAGAGTACTCTAGTGCTAGACGTGAAGATTCCTCAATACTTCTTTTCCGCGGCGGTTGTCCCGACATGACAATATCTTCGATAGGATGGGTATTTAATTATTCGTCATTTAACGACAAAAACTTCGTCCATGATAATTCTGTCGATTAATTAGAAGTGTTTGAGGAAGGAAAAGGACTAAGAAGTTCTCAACTTTGCCCAGGCATAGTATATACAACTAGAGCTACCGATTGTCGGAAAATCCTAAGTAGATAGAGGTTGTTGGAGACTCTTGAGCGGCCGTAGATGATCTGTCGTTATACGTAGTGCTTCATCTATATTGACCGTTTCTCCCTGAAGCTTGAGGACCGATGCGACTGCAGAGAGGGTGGCAAGAACATGGTGTGAACTAATTTCTCCCATACATCCAACGCGGAAGATCTTGCCAGCGAGGTCCCCGAATCCTCCTGCCACAGTGATTCGGAATTCTTCGTCTAACATCTTGCGAAAGCGCTTATCGTCTATGTTTTGTGGGTAACGGATCGCTATGACCGTATTAGATCTGATTTCTTCTTCTACAAGAGGTTTGAGTCCAAGGGCCTTGAAGCCTTGGTAGAAAGCATTGGCACAGGTTTTATGACGTTGGACCCGTCTTTCCATCCCTTCTTCAAGTACAAGTAATATTGCTTCATGTATTGCCCTATAGAGTGGTAAGGAAGGAGTGAATGGCGTCTCTTTTTTTCTCTCATAGAATCTAATGTAGTTGGAAAGGTCAAAAAATTTGCTCATAGGAGGGTTTTCTTCGATGAACTTTCTGGCTTTCTTACTCACAGATAGAAGAGAAAGTCCTGGAGGTGCAGCAAGACACTTTTGACTACAGGTTACACAGAGGTCGACTCCCCACTGTTCCACCGGAAGCTCATCACCACCCAAATACGATACTGCATCTGCTACAAAGAGAGTTCCATACTTGCTCGCAAGCTCTCCTATATGCTTCAACCAGGGAATTCTAACTCCGGTAGAAGTTTCGTTGCAAACTACATAGACAGCTTTCGCTCCCTTGTGCTTCTCAAAGGCCTCTTCAATTGAGTCTATGGTGGGGGCTTCGCCTAGCGGTGCTTCTATCAGAATAGGCTTGCCTCCGGCCAACTCAATGCTTTCGCTCAGGCGTTGTCCAAACTCTCCAAAAACTGGTACAATGACTTCATCTCCTGGCCTTACAAGGTTGACAACTGATGCTTCAATGGCACCAGTTCCCGACGAAGTTAAGACAACGGTATCATCAGTTGTTTCAAACACCTGCTGAGCACCTTCGGCAATTTCTGAGTATAGCTGATGAAAGTCAGAGCTTCTATGACTTATGATAGGAGAAATCATGGCATTCATAACTCGGTCCGACACATTTGTTGGACCTGGGATCATGACTAGCTTGCGCAAGAGCTAACGACTCACTAACCAAAGAGTTATTGTAAAACTTTTTGCTCTTGTAACGAGCTTCTAGGCCTGTGATTCATTGATAGCTTCAAAGTTGTCGTTGAATTACATTGGAGGAGTAATCAACTTCCTATCTCCATTATCCTTTCGACACCTCTTGTTTCCTTTATGATACTAGGGATAGGAGGTGGGAGGAGGTTTTCCCATACTGAGCCTTCTCTGATGCGTCGTCTGATTTCTGTACCTGAATATCGGGGCCTCTTCATAAGAGGGACTGGTATGACCTGAACCTCATTCTCACTAAAGAGACGCGCGGTTAGAGGATCATTAGAGAATACCATGTCAAAATGGGGCACAAGCATCTGAACATTCGTAACCCATGTCCCATGAGAATGAGAGTCTGGTATTGGTATTACAAGCCAACGTCGGCAGTCCACATTTGCCTGATTCAGACACGTCTTGATCATTCCTATACGTTCTCCTGCTGTGAAAGGATTGTTGGCTGCGTGACTCTTATCAGCACTCCCAACTCCAATGTAAAGAATTGAAACACGTTCAAGGGCGAACTTGATGCTCCACAGATGTCCTCGGTGAAAGGGTTGGAATCGACCTACGAAGAGTCCATCGGGCATTAATGTCACCAAATATCTTGCAGAGGCGCGATTTAAGAACAGCCATTAAATCCTGACATTGATTACAATTCTGTCCGCGTAATGTGGTGTTGATAATAAAGTGATTGAGGTTGACGGTTCGGTTGGTGAGGGAGGTGGCCAGGTACTTAGAACTGCAGTTACCATGTCTGCCATTCTTGGAGTACCAGTACATGTTAATAATATCCGCTTTGGGCGCAATCCTCCGGGCCTTCGCAACCAGCACATTAGTGCAATAAAGTGCGTGGCAATGCTATGTAATGCTAACGTAGAGAATCTACACATAGGCTCGAATTCCATCAGTTTTTTTCCTAAGAATATAGAGAGTGCTGAAATTAAGCTAGATGTAGGAACCGCGGGAAGCATTACCCTAGTTTTGCAATCTGCAATCCCTGTTGCAACCTACGCAGACAAAGATGTGAAGCTTGAGATAGTGGGAGGAACCGACGTTAACTGGAGTCCGACTGCTGACTACTTCGAAAGAATCGTTCGTCCGGCCTACAGAGGACTTGGGATATCATTTGAGATGGAAATAGTTCGCCGCGGCTACTATCCACAAGGTTGTGGCATTATGAGAATAGTGGTCCATCCCAGTCGAATACATACCATCAATTTGAATTCAACAATCAAACCAGAACCAAAGGTTATCAGTGTATGTTCCCAACTACCTAAAGCTGTAGCGGAAAGACAGCTAAGCTCTGCAGCCGATTACTTGCGAGACCAAGGAATGGAAGTGGGTTCAAGCGTCGTCCAGGTATCGGAAGCAAATTCTCCAGGTAGCTCTATATTGGTGTATAATTCAACCAACGAAAACGGTCCCTTTATTGGAACGGATGCTTTGGGGGAAAAGGGAAAGCTAGCGGAGCAAGTTGGCTTTGAGGCTGGTGCATCATTTGCTAGAGAATATAAGACTGGAGCAAATGTAGATAGTCATCTTGGCGACATGCTGGTTACTCCTTTATCATTAGCAAAGGGAATATCGAGCTACAAAGTTCCATTCATTACACCTCACCTTGTCACGAATCTCTATGTAGCCAGTCTGCTATCGGGTTCTCGATATCGAATTGAAGGAGAAATTACAGGGAATTACTCAGCTCCTCTGGTTACTATCATTTCCTAGAGTTTGAGTTCATACGAAGAGAAATGCTAAATTAGCCGTCGATTGACCTGGTAGTAGCGCCTTGAGTTTCGAATCTTTCATGCCTGGAGCGACCGTGGTAGGGTTGACCTATAAAGACGGAGTATTACTATGCGGAGAAAAACGAATTGCCTATGGCACCTACATAGTCAGCCGCTCAGGTAAGAAAGTCTTCAAGATTACCAACTCTGTCGGAGCTGCT
>PBSW01000044.1 GCA_002726865.1 Candidatus Bathyarchaeota archaeon | reverse complement strand
AGCAATGGGGGTTTACAGGCGATATTTTTTCTACCTATTAAATTTTAATTACACTACTTTGAGTTAGCCAATGTTTAATGTGCTTCAAATTCAAAAGGTCCATACTCCGCCTAGATAGGGTTGAAGGATGACAGCAACAACAGAAATGGGGCTCCCAGGGAAGGACGTTCTTGGTGTTTGAGTGGGTGTTTGGTTTGGATTACATATTAGCGACAACGTTGCCTTAGTTTCAAGTGAAGATGGTTTTGCATGTTTTTGTTTTACCTTCTTCAGTTGATTACCATATATGTAGGTTGAAATCTGAAGCTGTCAATTATCCACTAGGAACAGGGTTGAGGCGTATGGGGTCAAGTGGTTGGGCCATTCAGGGTACTGGAAGGCTTTGATGGAGGGGCTATATTGGGTCCTTAATGGATGAAGCGGTGTGATTAACGGTTTCAATCCATTCTATGCAGGGTATGAGTAAAAAAATACAGCTTGTATAGCAAAAAAAAGTTAATACAAATCCTCAATAGGGAAAAAGGAGAACAGTGATTACAAGAAATATTTAGGCTTCTCTCAGATCTTTTTTAAGAACCTTACCCACCAGCGTCATCGGAAGTTTATCTCTGAATTCCACTGCTCTGATCCTCTTATAAGAGGCTACCCGGTCCTTCACGAATTCAACCAATTCCTCTTCTGTAGCCTCAGCACCGTCCTTGAGGACTATGAAAGCCTTCGGCATCTCACCGCTTATTTCATCAGGTATACCCACTATGGCTACGACCTTAACCGCTGGATGCTCATAGAGAACATCCTCGACCTCCCGAGGAAAGACGCTGTATCCCTTGTATTTTATCATATCCTTCTTCCGGTCAACAATGTAAAAATAGCCCTCCTCATCTCGCTTAGCATAGTCACCGGTAAAGAGCCACCCATCTCTAAGGACTGCAGCTGTCCCTTCAGGGTCATTCCAATAACCCTTCATGACTTGGGGACCTCTTATTGCCATCTCTCCAACCATGCCGACAGGGAGCTCCACATCACTGTCCTCGCTCATTATCCTCGCCTCGGTGTCTGGCCATGAAAGGCCGACAGAGCCGATTTTCACAGTCTCCAATGTGGGGTCTAAGGGGTTTCCATGAGTAACAGGTGAAGCCTCAGTAAGTCCGTATCCCTCAACCAGAACACCGCCGGTGAGTTCCATGAACTTTTTCTGGACTTCGGGAGGGAGAGGAGAGGCACCTGAAATACAGAACTTTATCGAGGAGAGGTCATAGTCTGAGATGTTGGGATGGGTTATGAGCGCTCCGTAGAGGGTTGGGACGCCACCGAATAAAGTGGCCTTGTATTTCTGGATGGAACTGAGCACCTCCTTTAAGTCAGGGCGAGGGATCAACACCATTGTGCTAGCGGATGCGATGGCATTATTCATCGTAACCGACATGCCATAGATATGGTAGAGAGGAAGAACGTTGACTTGGACCTCTTTTCCCTCTTCCGTTTTGGACCAAGCATTACACATAAAGGCGTTTGATACTAGGTTATAGTGAGTGAGCATAGCACCTTTTGGGAGCCCTGTTGTGCCTCCTGTGTATTGGAGTAAGGCAAGGTCTTCCTTCGAGTCTACCTTTACAGGAGCTGGGGTTGGCGGGTATTCCTTGATTAGGTCTTGAAAACGGTACATCCCAGCCTCTAGGTCCACTTTATGGGTTGGAATCTTTCCAAGGAGAGAGCCCAAGATTCTCTTGACGGAAGGGAGGTATTCACCAACGCCTGTCACGATGATCCTCTTTAGCCCTGTCTCTGATTTGACTTTCTTTAGGATAGGGTAGAGTAGATCTAGAACCACTAAGGTTTCTGCTTGTGAATCTTGAATCTGGTGTTTTATCTCTCTCTCTTTGTAAAGAGGGCTGATCGCCGTAACGATGGCACCAGCTTTAAGGGAGCCATAGTACGCTATCACGAACTGGGGGATGTTAGGGAGGAACAGGGCGATTTTGTCCTCTCTTGTTACACCAAGTCTCTGGAGAGCTGTCGCGAACCTGTCGACCTGCTCCTTCAACTCCCTATACGTCAGCCGGCCGCCCTTGTAGATGGTCGCCGTGGCCTCAGGATGCTTTTCAGCGGAGTCGTCGAGGAGTCTGAAGAGCGGGATATCAGGGTAATCAATGGTATGGGGAACATAGTCAGGCCAATTCTTGGGAATATCCATATAAAACGCTCACAGGTAAAATCTGCATGTAATCACTATATAGATTAATCGCCGGGAACTAATCTGGAGTGCTCCCAGGCTAACTCATGCAACCTTCGTCGGAAAAGTTAGTATCGTTCATGGATCCGCTGAATGCAAGTTTCAATCTTGAGGAAAGTAGTCGTTTTAGCTAGGGAAAGTACGGTGTTCAGAAGGACATAAACCTCTTCGGCCTCACTTTCAAGGCGGCGAGACCTGCCCGCTATGACGCCTTGATTATCCTAAAGGAAATCGACTTCGTCTCTTTCGCATAGGAAGGCAGGTGCACACGTTCACCCCCATCTGACGTTTCAAAAGTCTTTTCACCGGCTCCAGTAATTATCCAGTGAGGATAAATGAAGAAATCAACGGTAATCGGAGCCGGTATCATGGGTCACGGCATAGCCGAGCTTCTAGCCCTCGCTGGTGTTGAGGTCACCATTGTAGACATCAACGAAGAGCTCCTCAAGAAGGCAGTGGAGAACATCACTTGGAGCCTTGGCAAATTTGTTGAGAGGAGACGCATTAGAGAGGAGGATGCAAAGGCAGCCCTCGAGAGGATCAAGACCAATACCAACCTCGAGGAGGCCGTTGTAAACGCCGACCTTGTTGTTGAGGCTGTCCCTGAGGTGATGGAGCTAAAGAAGATCATATATAAGAAACTGGACGAAGCAGCTCCCGGGCACGCGATCCTTGCAAGCAATACCTCGAGCCTCAGCATCACCGAAATGGCTGAGCAGACGGGGAGGCCCGAGAAGGTAGTGGGAATGCACTTTTTCAATCCCCCGATGCTAATGGCCCTCGTAGAAGTAGTGAGAGGAGAGGAAACCGACGATGAGACCACAGATGCGATCGTCAAGCTGGTGGAGAAACTGGGGAAGACCCCCGTCGTGGTACGGAAGGACGTTCGTGGATTTATTGTGAATCGTGTTATCGGGGCCGTGATGAACGAGGCGTTCTGGGTTGTCGAGAACGGCGAGGCAACGATAGAGGAGGTAGACGCAGCTGTGAAATACAAGGCAGGCTTTCCCTTGGGCGCCTTCGAGCTCGCGGACATGATTGGCCTTGACGTGATGTACGAGGTGGGGCAGATCATGGAGACGGCATATGGAGACGTCGCAAAGTCAAGCCCCATGCTCGCAAAGCTTGTTGAGGAGGGAAACCTGGGCCAAAAGACAGGGAAGGGCTTCTACGACTGGAAGGTGGGGCGCCCCAGAATCCCGTTTAAGTTGTCAGGGAAGTTTGATGTTCAGAGACTCTACGCAGTGGCCACAAACGAAGCCGCCCGACTCATTCACGAGGACGTGGCGGGGCCCGAGGACATCGACGTGGGGATGAAGCTGGGCACAGGATGGCCAATGGGTCCCTGCGAGCAAGCGGATAAGCAGGGGCTGGACAGGCATCTAGGGAAACTAAAGGAGCTGTACGCCAAATACGAAAAGGAGGTCTATGCACCATGCCCGTTTCTAAAAGACTGCGTGGCAAAGGGCTGGACCGGCAAAGCCTCAGGGAAAGGGTTCTACGAATATGGCTAAGAAATCCCGTTACGATACGATACTAACTGAGAAAAAGGACAGGATCTTTTGGATCACCCTAAATCGTCCTGGACGAATGAATGCCTTCAACCTCGAGATGATTGACGAGGTCTCAGCAGCTGTCGAAAAGGTCGACGCTGATGATGAGGTAAGGTGCATTATCCTTAAGGGTGATGGAGACAGGGGCTTTAGCGCGGGTGCAGATCTCACCATCTTTTCGGATCTGAGCCCAGAGGGAGCTATTGCAACCTCAGAAAGGGGGCAGAGACTCATGGACAGGATCGAGGCGTCCCCCAAGCCGTTCATTGCGGCCATTCACGGCTTCTGTCTTGGCGGGGCCCTCGAGATCGTCCTAGCCTGTGACTTTAGGGTGGTGTCAGAGTCAGCGCAGTTGGGGAGCCCCGAAGTGAACTTGGGGATTATCCCGGGTTGGGGTGGAACTCAAAGGCTTAGCAGGTTGATTGGGCTCGGGAGGGCGAAGGAGATGGTATTCCTCGGTGACAGGATGTCCGCGGAAAATGCTTTTAGGATTGGTCTCGTCCACAAGGTGGTGCCTCTGGACAACCTCTACGAGGAGGCAGAGGCCCTTGCGAAAAGACTGGCTGCAGGGCCTCCAGTTGCCTTGAAGGTCGCGAAGCGAGTGATGAACTTAGGGAGTCAGCTCTCGCTCGAAAAGGGCCTCAAGATGGAAGCTGCCTCCTTCGGGACCCTGGCTGAGACCGAGGACATCATTGAGGGGATTTCAGCTTTCTTCGAAAGGCGGAAGCCCAAGTTTAAGGGAAAGTAACTTTTTCTTTTTTTTATATGAAAGAAGGGGATAAGGGATCATTCTCCCCGTATTAGGAATCTTGCGACCATGTTCTTTTGGATCTCTGTGGTGCCTTCGTAGATTTCGGTAACCCTGACATCCCTATAGATGCGCTCTATGTCATACTCCGATATGTAGCCGTATCCGCCGAAAATTTGGAGGGCTTCGGAAACGCTGCGGCCAGCGGCTACTGTTGCAAAGTTCTTGGCCATGCAGCTCCACTTTGGGATGATTCTCCCCTTGTCAATGTGCCAGGCGGCCTTGTAGGTCATTAACCGGGCGGCCTCGATGTTAGTAGCAATATCGGCGATCTTATGTTGGATGGCTTGGAAATCGGTGAGGGGGCGGTCGAACTGCCTCCTCTCCTTGGCGTAGGCGAGGGCCCTGTCCAGGGCTCCCTGGGCCATCCCTACGACCTGGGCAGAGACGGCGACTCTCCCCACATCGAGAAACTCGAGGGTGTGGTAAAATCCCATGTTCTCGACACCGACGAGGGCCTCGGTAGGCACCCTGACATCGCTGAATGAGTACTCCCCTATTAGGGATGCCCTTATTCCCATCTTGCCGTGGATCGGATTACTGTCGAAGCCAGGGATCCCTTTGTCTAAAACAAGGAGGCTACTCCCCCGATGCTGAACCCCGGGGTCGGTCTGGCAGAGGATGACCCCAAAGTCGGCGATGGGGGCATTGCTTATGAGGGTCTTGGAACCGTTGACAACATATCCATCTTCATCTTTAGCCGCCGTAGTATCGACCATGGTGATATCGCTGCCCCGGGCTGGCTCGGTGAATGCCCCGGAGGATATCCAATCTCCGGAAATAACCTTTGGAAGGTACTTTCGCATCTGCCATTCGGTGCCAAACATATGGATCATGTCGCTCCCAAAGGAGCCGATGAGGATCGAGGTGCCAAGGGTAGAGTCAGCCCGACAGAGCTCCTCGATACAAAGGCAAAGCTCAGTAAGGCCGTAGCCCTGGCCCCCGTATTCTTCGTCAAAGTGGAGACCGATGAATCCAAGCTGGGCTGCCTTCCTGTAGAGTTCCATAGGGAACTCCTCCTTCCGGTCGTACTCCCGGGCCAGCTCGGGAGTGAACTCCTTCTCAGCGAACTCCCTGACAGCCTGCTTGATCTCTTCTTGCTCCTCTGTGAGTTCGAAGTTCATTTAATATCCTTGTTGATAAGGATGTTTTTAAGCTTCAAATAACTTTCTGGGGAGGTTCAATCGCGCGCAAACCCCCATACCTTCGCACGCGTGGTTTCAAGTTATCCTAAACATAAGGCGCTACAGAGCCGTGAGGATTACCCCGGTAGGCCACAACCACTCAGTTGAGCCTTCAGCATAGAGGTGTTGTGAGCTGGTCTAAGTGCATGTTGTAGTATCCTAGGCTCCAGAGGAGGGCATAGTCAGCGTGGCGGTTCTCGTCTCATAGGCCTGGCATCACTATCTTGTTCTAGGCGTCAATGACTCTGTATGTTGAGGTTTTCGCATTGAGTTTTATTATCTTGCTTATGTCTTTGATGCAATCGTTATCGACCGGAAAGACCCAATCGCTAATCTGTACAACTTTACCAATTTGGAACACAGTGCCTCAGAAGGGGAGTAGATCCAATATAACAGTCCCTATCAAGAGATGCTAGTTGAGTAGAAAACATTTTCCACAAGTACGTTGTTGGGGATGGGATATTCAAGACACCTAGTAATAAATATCGGGTGAAACAATTTCCATCAACATGTCTGATCATGATATTCTGATCGAGAACGCCCGTATTGTCGACGGGACCGGGAGGGAAAGCTACACTGGTTCCATTGGGGTCATGGGCGACAGGATCACTTCGCTTGGAGAGGTGAAGGGGGATGCTGCAGAGGTAGTTAATGCTGAGGGACTCATCGCCTCCCCGGGATGGATCGACGCCCATAGCCACAGCGATCACACCATCTTGTTTTATCCGAGGCTGAACAGCTACATTATGCAGGGTATTACCACCTTCGTTGGGGGCCAGTGCGGGGGCTCCGCTGCCCCAATCGGGAACATGATCGGCCTCCCTGGCCTCGCCAGAGATCACATCCAAAAGATCGAGCCCCATAAGTACTACCCGGAGAAGCAGCTCTACTCTCGGGACAAGGTTAACGAGATCATGGCTGAGAAATACGGCTGGACCGTGGACTGGAACACAATGGGGGAGTGGTTCGAAAGGATTGAGTCGATCGGAATTAGCTTAAATATGGCTCCACTAGTAGGTCAGGGCACCGTTAGGATCAGGGTTATGGGAGAGGACTACAAGCGCCACAGCACCGAGGAGGAACTTGGGGAGATGAAAAAGCTCATCCGGGATGCCATGGACGAGGGCTGTATTGGGATGAGCAGTGGCCTTGACTACGATCCCAGCGTCTACGCCCATATAGATGAGATCAACGCCTGCGTAGAGGTTCTCAACGAGTATGATGGTTCTGTTTACTGCCCCCACTGGAGGAGGACGGGGAGGCGCCGGGACGTCAAATTTGGTGATACCCGGAGTAACAAGGTGGATGGCATCCTTGAAAGCATAGAGACCTGTCGTATTACCGGTGTCCCAACCCACCTTGCCCACCTAACTCCGGGGTGGAGGCTTATCCCAGAGGGGAACGACATGATGGAGGAGATGAATATAAGGGCCACCCTTCAGTTCATCGACGACGCCAGGGAGGAGGGACTCAACCTTACCTATGACGCAATGCCCTGGTTTATCTTTGCAGGCTTTGGGGTCATGCCCTATCTCAGCAGCCTGCTCACCCCGTGGCTCAGGGAGCAGGGAAGCCGAGAGGCCTTTGCTGAGTGGCTCAAGGTCCCTGATTACCGGAAGGAGGTTATTGACGCCATCTCAGGGGGAAAGTGGTTTATCCGCCTCGCCTATAACCCCAACACCAACCCCCAGTGGGCAGAGAACCTCTGGGTCGTAAAACACAAGAACAGAGATTACAATAACAAGACAGTGGGAACCATAGCTGAGGAGCTCCAAAAACCCAAGCTGCAAACCTACTTTGACCTCGTATGCGAGGATCCACACGCTCGAGGAGTAGCAGTAGGGGTTGCAGAAAGCGGCAACTTTCCGTGGAAGCCCTACAGGGCCCTCTTTTTCAAACATCCCGCAGGATGCCTAAGCCTTGACCAAAGACTCGTTGATCACACAAGAACGCAGGAGATGCCACCCTATAGGATGCCTGGAATAAACGCTTTCAGTGGCTTCCCAGGGTTTCTTATCCATTATGTCAAGGAGACCAAACTTCTCAGCCTCGAAGAGGCAATTGACAAGATGTCCACCACTGCAGCGAGGCAGCACTGCCTTAAGGGGAGGGGTACACTAACGCCGGGAAGCTATGCCGACATAGTCCTTTTCGACTGGGACCGTCTAAAGGTCACCGGAGACCCTGTTGAGACTCGCCGATACCCAGAGGGAATAGAGCACGTCTATGTCAACGGCACCGCTGCAGTGAAGAAAGGCGAGTATACGGGCTTAGCATCGGGAAAAGTAGTGAAAAGGAGTATATAGCCCCCAATTTCTTCATTGCCAGACTGAGAAATCCTTGTTGCATTTAGGGCATCGGAGCTCAGTCTTCCCCTGCCGGGTCAGGATATTGGCAGTATAGCCGCACGCGGGGCAGCTGACCGTACGAGGGCTCATAAGGATCAATAGTATTCATTGAAGGAACAAATAAGAATTGAGTTTAAATCACATCTAATTATAGCGTGCAATGTTTTACATGCTCGCGTGCGTGTGAACACCCTGCACGTCATCCGTGTTGAGCGAATGAGGAATTATTGAATTATGTGGAACAACCATTTTGCGTACGCAATAATGTTATAAAAAAACTCCAGCAAATATAAGGATGAATCTGGATGGAACGCTTTAACGGAAAAGTAGTCATTGTGACCGGTGGGGGCAACGGCATAGGATTAGTCATAGCAAATAGATTCGCCGCTGAAGGGGCTAAGGTGGTAATCGCAGATATCAACGACTCGGCCGGAAAAAGAACAGCGGATAAAATAGTAAACTCAGGGGGGACGGCTCTATCGATAAACGCCGATGTAACAGAGGAAGACCAAGTAAGAACCTTGGTGGAGAAGGTTCAGAATCATTTTGGACGGATTGATATCTTGATAAACAACGCAGGTATTAGCGTCCACAAATTGCTTGTTGAAATGGAGCGGGAGGCTTGGGACAGGCAGATTGAGGTCCAGCTCACCGGTCCGTTTCTTACTATCAAACACGTCGGACGACGGATGATAGCTCAAACGGGAGGGGGTAAGATTGTGAACATATCCTCCGCTGCATCAGTGATGGGTAGACTCAAAGCGGGTCCCCATTGCTCATCCAAAGGAGGCTTGAATATGCTAACAAAGGTGGCAGCTTTGGAATTGGCCAAGCATGGGATTAATGTCAATGCCGTTGCTCCGGGGCTGATCGATGTCCCCGTGCAAAGAGGAGAGATCAATCTGTCCGAGGCATACAGAACCAGCTATTTGGAACAGGTGCCACTAGGGCGCATCGGGGTCCCATCTGATATCGCCAACATGGTTCTTTTTCTATGCACAAGTGAAGCAGAATGGATCACTGGGCAAATTTTCCTTGTAGACGGAGGGTTAATGTCAGGACACTACTCCTTCCAAGGAACACACGACTCCAAATCGTTGTACGGCCACGATAGCGAGGGATGAGAGAGTTTAAAGACACCCTTCATCAATCTCAGTAAACATATTTATCGAGAATCGATAACTCTATTCAATGAAATAGATAGGTTACATCAAGAGGTCTAAATAAAAAAGGCTTCATTGAGATGGACTCCAAGTTCACAAATCAAGATAGATTCATCCAACAATAAGGATTATAGGATTCTCTCTCACGCTATTTTACACTCGATGTTTTGTCTTCAGAAGAGGTAACGCATTGAAAGTCCAGTGCTGAGGAAGACCTCTCCCAGCTACGTAAAGTGTCAGCCCATGGGAAGGACCAAGGTGAGGTACTCAGAAGACATAAGTTAGCCAAGAATGGTGATAACGCGCGAAATATCTAGGTTCACAGGGTGGTAACACCAGTAAACTCTTTTCCCAGGTAGATTTGCTCCATAAGCAGCCCCTTTATGAGGGAGTCCAAGAGGCCTTTTATCCTATCCTTCAAGACATGGTCCTTTACCATAACATCATTGATCTGCCCCCGCAGCGCGTAATATTCCTCTATATTTTGGAACAGTTGGGTTAGAAGCACCAGAGCCTCCTTTTCTAATGCTGTACACATTATATTGTCCAGTTGGAATAATTCATCTAGTGGATCTAAATCCTCACTACACCCATTCTCGGAGTTCCCGAGATTTCCTCCGTCTTGTCGATGATTGAGACCGTTTGGCATAGAGGTATTCACTAACACTTTGATCTTGGGGTTTACGGTTCCCGAACAGTTAGTAGGTATTTCTAAGAAATCAAACTTTATCCAAGACTTTATCGTAATAAGGACATTTGTAACAAATTATTCTTTAAAAATTTACATTAGAGTGTAAAAAATCAAGGCTTCGTCGTTTTAATGAGATATTAAGGTGCAAAACTATTGTTCTCGAATAAATCATTATGACTAAAAAAATACAACAACGCGTTCGGAGGATTATCATTAAGATATTGGCCAAGGTAAGACTATTTCATTCAGCACGTGTCAATAGGACTACAGTAAACCTGAAGATGATCCTTATAGATCTCCACAGCTTCGTTATTCCCAGTCGATTATCTAAAAGAGAACCTTGGAATCGCCAGAATATTTGTTAAGAACGAGGCGAGGGGCTCTGCAGTCTAAAATGTCTCGGATTTATCATTGGAAAAATGGAAGAATAAAGCCGAGGGAAACGATCCAATCTAAAGAGCCTACCTCAGGGTGATACGGACCTTCTCGCCCTTCCCAACGCCGAGCTGGTTATGGGCGTTACCCTGATTGACGGCAAACTCCATGTAACCGCCTCCAGCAACAACGGTCAGAAGCTCTCCCTCAGGTACTGCTGAGAATCTCCGCACATAAGGTAATTTTAACTTTTTTCCCGAGATCTCAACATCGAAGACAGAGTCAACGTTGACTCCCATTCGGTTCAGCACATCATACGTAATGTTTGTCACCATATTGCCAAATCCATCCACGTGGATGATGGTAGCCTCGACTCCGTCATCCGTTATGGTCGGCACGTACATGGGGATCCGGATATAGTCTTTGATCTCGGGGCCGATCAGTCCAGGGTCCACCCCTTTTGCGAGGAGGGCTCCTGTGGGACCAAATGTGTCCCGACCATCGAAAACGTCCGAGATCTTTTCGGGAAGGAGCTCTCTGTATGAGATCTCGTAGATATTCTCGACGCCGAGGCGCTCAGCAGCAGGGGCAAGAAGGCCGTTGTCGGGGCCAACGAGCCACGCCCCCTTTGTCTTGATGAATATTCCCTTTCGACTACTCCCGACTCCGGGGTCGACAACACCGACATGGACGGTATTCTCAGGAAAGTGGGGGACGCTCCGTGCTAAATGAAATGCACCCTCATCGATGCTGAAGTTCCCAATGTCGTGGCTGATGTCGACGATAGTAGCATTGGGAAGGATTCTAAGGATGGTTCCTTTTATCTCGGCGACGTAGGAGTCCTTGATACCATAGTCCGTTAGGAGGGTGATTATAGGCATGCAATCACGGTATCACTCCTCACGCCTCAAGATATAAAAGTAACATAACTATGGGGATGAAGATCCTCACTGTTTAGATAAAAAATGATACAATTTTTTGTGAATTGAATGAGACTCAAAAAATACAACCCAGATAAGCTTGGAGAACTGCTAAAGAAGAGTTAGCTTGTGGATCTAACTTCAAGTTATGCATCGAAGCTTGAAGCCAAGGGATTCACCGATCCTGTTTTAGGAGATGACCAGAAGGTACTCAATTATATCTTCTCAGTTATCAACAGAGATCAGAAAAATAGTATCATAGCCCCAAGATGCTATATATCATTAGAAAGAGGGGTCATTTATGGTGCAAACCAGCTTTATGAGTCGGAGGAGGTGCACCTCGAGACGCGCCTCTGCCAAGGCACAACCTATGCGCACGTTTTATTAGGTTGATCTAATAGACCATTTTCTAGTTTTGGTTAGGTCTTTACCATGACGAGGAGCATTTTGAACTGGCCTATCGCCCTTAGTGCATGAGGTATGTTAGCCGGCATAACGATTACCTCACCTTCTTTCAGGTGGAAAGACTTGCCCCCTATAGTTATCTCCACCTCGCCATCAATGACCTGGACTAAGGCGTCGTACGGCGTCGTATGTTCGCTAAGCCCCTCACCCTTAGAGAATGCGAAGATGGAGACCGAACCCTGGGGCTTGTCCACGATTGTCCTGCTCACAACAGCTCCATGCTGATACTCAACCATGTCGTTTAGGACCTCAACCCTTGTAGCAACTTCATCCATTAAATTTGGAACATCCTGAAGAAGAACGTGGGGGGGCCTAATTTTTATAATTATTGGATATTGAAGAGAGGGAAAAGCCCTTGGGTAAGACCCATAGGCTTGCCAGCGTGGTGATGATTTTGCATGTATAAATGCGGGACTGGCAAACACATATACATAACTTGGGTTTTTCTCAAATATACTTTCTAAGGACTTAATACAGATACATGACATCTAAAAATAATGGATGCCACTTTGGTTTTCTAGAGGGATCATCCCTCAATATAGCTTTCAACTTTTATTTTTAAAGAATCAAGCGCCCCAGAGATCTTTTGGCTCTTAACTAAGAGGCCATTCCAGATTGATTCCACAAGTATTGCCCTCTTATTGAGCATTGCATTCACGTGGTCCGGGTGGGGACTTCCCTCAGACTTCCGCTTCATGAGACATGCCTCAGGGTCAGTAGCCTGGTTGAGATGCTCTTGGCTGATCTGGGCTCCCTTCCCCAAGACCTTCATGGCAACGGCGTTGATTTCTGAGGGTGTAAGGTCTGAGAGGTTTCTTCCTTCGTCGATAACCTTTCTGACTAGGGCGGCGGCTGTCTGATAGGATTCTCTGAAGCTGAGACCAGCTTCGGTGACAAAGGTCTCTGCGAGCTCTACTGCGACTATAAGGCTCCCTTTTAGGCGTTCCCGCATTTTCACCTTGTTCACTGTAAGTGTTAATATGATGCCGGTCATCACATCGAGGCTTGTCTTAGTGGTGTCAAGGCAACGCCAGAGAGGTATTTTGGTCTGCTGAAGGTCCTGGTAGTATCCGCTGTTCACCCCCTTCACCATGGTGAGGAGCTCACATAGGCAGCCGTAGACTTCTGAGGACTTACCCCTTATCAGCTCCAATGTGCTGGGATTCTTTTTCTGGGGCATGATGCTACTTGAGGAGGAGTACTCATCTGAGAGTTCAACATAGGAGAACTCGACGCTGGACCACTCTAGGAGGTCAGCGGCAGACCTGCTCAGGTTCCCCATAAGAATTGCGCAGACGGAGGCCGTCTCAACAGCCCAGTCCCTGCTGCTAGTGGCGTCGATGCTGTTCTCGATGAGTCCATCGAATCCTAGGAGTTCCATGGTTTTCCTGCGGTCAACGTTGATACTGGTCCCCCCGATAGGGCCAGATCCCAAGGGATTTAGATTAACTCTGCTATAACATTCTGAGAGGCGCAGTGAGTCTCTGAGGAAGGCGTCAGCGTAGGAGACGAGGTAATGAGCGAAGGTACCCACCTGAGCGTGCTGACCGTGAGTGTAGAGCATCATAAGTGTTTCTACATTATCCTCTGCCAGTCCGAGAAGGGCCTTGATAAGGCCAATAAGCTGGGTGTTTATCGCGAGGAGCTCCTCCCTGGTCCTGAGGCGCATATCTACGACAACTTGGTCGTTCCTGCTCCTGCCTGTATGGATCATGCCACCCACGTGTAAACCGACCTTCTCGACGACCTTCGCCTCGATATATTCGTGGATGTCCTCGTACTCGGCCCCAATCTCTACAGTCCCTGCGCTCCATTGACTCCTGATCTCCTCAAGGGCCGTAAGGATCTTAGAGAGAGCTTTTCGAGGGATTATTCCCTGCTCGTAAAGCATTATATTATGGGCCTCAGTGCCGTTGATATCATCATCTAGAATGCGGAGGTCCTCGATGACGGAGGTGTGGAACCGGGCACTCCTATCGGTGAACTCCTTTGCCAGTCTAGACCTGAAGAGGCTCATATTGGTTCAACGCATAGGCTGAGCAGGGGGATCGTTTAATACTTTACGACATAGCTGCCGTGAATGGAACAAGTTAACCCCACCGCGTGCATGGAGTAAGGCCAGAAATATGCCCCGGATCCTCAACTGACAACGTCCACTACATCCAAAATAGTCCCCACCCAGCGCAAATAACTGTTCAGGGCCGCCCTCAAGGCTACCACATCGGAGGCCTCTAAGGATATAACCACCCTTCCCTCTACCGCAGAAACTTTTACCCTGGACCGCTCCGAGGTTGGATGCTCCACCTCGGGAGATAATGAACCCTCAATGAGACTAGACATCCCATCAGGCACATTGACCCAAACCTTGGCGATCACCATCCCCGTGCCGACCATACTTCTCACTAGGAGTCAAAAAGGAGATAATAAAACGGGGAAATTAGGTCCCCCTATGACCTAATCCTGTGGGAAGCCTGACCCACCCTCGTGGCAGGGACGTAAGCTCCACCAGCAAATCGGTAACCGCACTTGCTGCAGTCCCAGACTCCTACCGTGTCTCTCTTCACCGAGAGACTCGCGCAGCTTGGACACCTGCTGGCTTCCCTCTTAGTCTGGGTTATCCGGGTCCACTGCTTCCGAACTGACATCCCACCCCGGGTCCTAAGCCTAAGACCGTAAGTCTTCTTCTTCCTTGGCATCAATCGACCCCCTAAAGGTGCTTCCTAAGCTCCACAGCCTTAGCCTGGGCTAGGTCCAGGGCGGCATGGAGCTCCTCAGTCGTAATGCCGCCTGAGCCACCCTTCTGGACTGTGCACAAGTTGTTGTCCTCATCAAAGGTTATCGTAAGCCTCGCATCCAGGACCTCCTCCTCGTCAGCTGTCGGATCAACCAGTAAATTGTCCCCAATCTTCACAAGAGTAACCGCTAGGGGACTTTTGAGGATCTTTAGGGCCTTGGTCTTCTTGGTCAACTCGATGACGCCGTTCTTAACCGTGTGCACTGGCCCCTTGGTAGTGTTTAGCGCCGCCATCGCGGCAAGCGAAGCGGCATCAAAGAGATTTCCGTCGTAGCTCAACACGTAGATGTCGACGAACACCATGTAGACCGATTTTCCGTCAATGAGGCTGAGTTTATCGAAGTCGAGAATCTCCGCGGAGCGTAGACCCCTGTCGATCACTCTAGCAAGCTCAATAGCATTCTCCCTTGGGCGACCTGGCTCGAACGTAGGGTGGGCTATGGGGGTGAATTCGGCGTTACACATCAGGACCCCCCTCCCGGGAGTGTCCTCGAAGGGCCTACCTATCTGTACCTTAACGCCAACGAGCACCCTGCTCTTACCAATAGTTACCTCAGCAGAGCCCGAGGTCTTCTCCAGCGGGCTCGTCTTTAAGATGATCTCCCTGTACTCATCTAGGGCCCTCCCGTCCATCCGATTCCCCGTTTTGAGGACCTCTTGGATCTTTCTCCGCCTGAGCCGTGAGACTATGCCAGATTTGCTCGCCATTACTCTTCAGCCTCCCCAAAAATACCATACTTTTTTCTCAGTGCATTTTTCTGAATCTCATTTACCTGTAGACATCCCTCGATTGCGAGGTCCACGCATCCCTTAAAGGTCTTTGTCGGTAGTACTCCGTCCATTTGGAGGAGGGTGATCTGTCCCAGCGTTGGCATGTAAGCCACCGGGACATCAGCTTGCCCCTCCTTATCCTCATAGTCTCCGAGGTCAAGAACTATTTCGCCGTCAATCACGCCAGCAGCACAGGAAGAAACGAGATCTCTCATGGGGATCCCTGCGTCTACCAAGGCAACAGTTGACGCGTTAATGCATGCCGTGCGGGTCCCTCCGTCGGCCTCTAAAATCTCAGTGTAGACATCGATAACGGATCTCGGATATTTATCGAGAAAGATGGCGGGTTGAATCGCCCAGCTCATCACCATACCTATCTCCATGTCCCTCCTTGAGGGGGCTGGTGATCTCCGTGGACTGACGGAGAACGGGGACATATGGTACCTGCATCTCACTGTTGCCTCATTTGGCTTTGCTAAGCGTCTAGGGTGCATCTCTCTAGGACCGAAAACCCCGACGAGGATTTTGTTTCTCCCCATTTCAATATATGCTGAGCCGTCTGCGTTTGGTAGGACTCCGCTCTCAATGGTAGTAGGCCGCATCTCATTGGCCTTTCTCCCGTCATATCTTGTTTTCGCCTTTGACTTCTTTTTTATCTTCTTTTTCTTCCTGATTTTCTTCGTTTTACTCATCTATTTTCCTCCTTTAACAGTCTCAAATATTCTTTTACCCTACTTGTAAGACCCGAAATATGGGCTTCGTTTTCCACCTTTGTGATGACCTTGACTGCCATCTTCTCCTGCTCTCGAGTCCTTCCGTGAATGAGAATTCTCCCGTTCTGACCGATAACAACGTTTGATCCGGTCTGGTTAAAAATCATATTGATCATTGATCCCTTTTTGCCGATCAGGCGCGGGATCTTCGAGGGGGTAAACCTCATGATGAAGCCTTCGTTGACCCTCCCCAAGTCTCTGCCGAGGATCGAGAGAATGGGTGTCCGCCTTCGGTCTATATCGACGATTTTGGCAACAACCGTATCTCCGATGTCGAGAACCCGGGTCATATCGAAGTCTGTACGGAATTGAGCGTCTATCGCGTCGATGACGTTTAAAGCGCCATCCTCAGCAGCATCAATGTCCACCATCCACCTTCCGATCCGTATATCCTTTACTTGACCGATTACCTGGTCTCCTGTGAGGGGGTTGAAGCCTGCCTCCAAGGCGATCACCGAGACCATGCCACGATTGTAGGTGACAAGACCGATGCGACTAGCAAACACCTTCCCATCGGCTCTGTGGGTGTTGTCTCCGGTCTTAACCCTACCTTCAAAGAGGACGTCTCCCGGAATAACGAGATCTCTGGTCTCAAACAGCTCTGACATTTTAAATCAACTATCATTTCATTAAATTGGTTTGGAGGTTTCCCTGCGTAGCCTTTCCAAGTCTGTCAAGTAGTTCTCCCTGCATAGCTGCCGAAATAGCAACCACCGCTACCCATGAACCATCATCGGTCCATTCGTCCCTCGTTATATCAGCGAGTTCCTTCACTATCCCATAAGATTTGGAAGAGTACTCTGCGGGGATCTTTATTGCGATTTCAACACTCTCCATGCTCATTGGGAGGATAGGACGAAGAGCATTAACAATTTCCTTCAGCTGCTCCTCGGCATCCTTGAAGGGGTCGATACTTAATTTGATCTCTCCAAGAGCGTTCTCAACCCGAAGGGGTGGATGGGGGAGTTTCGTGGCAGGGTTGACATAATTCTTGGAGATTAGGGTGATTATCTGCCGGAGAGTCTGATCGGTCATATTCTTTCTCTGCTGAGAAGTGAGCTGGAAAACCCCTTTCTCGAATATGAGCTCAGCTATCGCTATAGGGTCTTCTGTCCCAAAAACAGCCTTGAGTTTAGACTCCGAAGGTTTGGTACCTTTATTTGCATCCGTGAAGATTGTGTCGATCATTAGAACGTTAGCAAGGTCGGCCCTTTCCCCATTCTTGTAGGCCAATCCTTTGGCAGGGTCCACTAGAATCTCAAATTTCGACCCTTGGTGGGTGTACCTGACCATGGTATATTTAACGCTCATCACTCGAGCCTTCTACGTGAGGTATCTTTCCACATCTGACTCGGAGAGCTTTCTGAAGATTTTGGTATCAGCAGGGATGACGGCGACCTTCACGATCTTTGCTGTAACGTTCTCATCTGAGGCCGCCTTTACAGCTTGAACTGAGAGGGATATAGCCTCGTCAAGAGTGAACTCTGGATTATATTCGTCCTCCAGCAGCTTGTTGCCCACTTTGTTTTTACGTCCGACTGCAACCGCCTTGTACCCCCGATATGATCCGCTAGGGTTAACCATGAAGACCCGGCTCCCAGTTGTATCTATCCCAGCGAGGATCATGCTAACTCCGTAAGGACGCACGCCTGCGTGCTGTGTGTAAACCTGAGCTTGGTCCCCGATCCTCTTGGCGAGGCTCTCAAGATCCACCGGCTCATCATATAATAGCCGATTATTTTGGCAGTATACCCTAGACTGTTCGATGAGGACTCTTGCATCAGAGATCAGGCCTGCTACGGCTGTTCCCACGTGATCATCGAGCTGGAAGATCTTCATGAAGAATCGTGGATCTTCTAGCCTGCTCTCCGGTGTCTCGTTAGCTGCTAGAGCCACGCCTTCGGGAGAGGATACACCTACTATAGGTGCGCCCTGGTTTACTAATTCCAGGGCATATTCTACTTGGTAGAGGCGCCCTTCGGGTGAAAATATGGTTATTGCGCGGTCGTAGGCTCGCGGCATGAACAAATCTGAGTTCTCCTGTCTCCTATCAGTAATGTTTCGAGTTGTTACCTCATTATGGCTATTTAAATGTTAACAAGTCCCGGACTGCACTCGCGCACGCATGTTTCCTTGGTTGTTTCCAATTAGTCGAGATTTGTCAGTGTGAATTCATCTAATTAATGAGGGTCATTTAACTATTATTCCTCACAGTAGTCAAGGAAAAATAATCTTGAAAACCTCCAAATCCGGTTTCAAAACCCTTAAATTAGTTAACGCCGTTAATAGTTCACCACTCCTTTGAATGGTGATGTGTAAAATATGATAGATACTAGCACGGATCAAGGGCGGGAAATAGGGTTCATCTCCCAGTCAGAAGAGAAAAAAAAAGCTCCTCATCGTATGCTCCAAAGGGACACTGGACATGGCCTTTCCACCGTTTATGATGGCGACATCAGCTGCAGCCTTAGACTGGGAGGTCCACCTATACTTCACGTTCTGGGGTATGGATATCGTCACGAATGCTAAGAGCCTGAAAATATCCCCTCTAGGGAACCCATCGATGGGAATACCCAACATCCTGAGCGTCATCCCTGGAATGACTACGATGGCAACCTACATGATGAAGAAAAAGATGAAGGAGACTGGTATGCCCAGCATAGATCATCTCATAAAGATGGCCAAACAAGCCGGGGTAAAATTCCACGCTTGCTCCCCCACGATGGAACTTTCAGGGATCACCAAGGATGACCTTATCCCTGAGTGCAATGATATTATAGGAGCCACTACATTCATCGACATGGCCGGAGAGGCTGATGTCACACTCTTTATCTAGCATATAACATCCATTCTCTATTTCATAAGGCAATCCATTATTATTAATAAATCCACAGCTAGAATTTGGACAAGGATGATCTGAGTTGGGTATTGGCTCGGCAGGCTCAGCCAAAGTACCTACAAACTCTTCTTATTCACCATTTTTTTAGAGAAATAACCACACCTTATGGGTTTTATCGAATTAACCCAAGATCCATGAGGAGTTCTATTGGCCTGCTTCATCCTCCGAGCACCCATCAACGCATTCCATTCAACAGCACGTGACATGCCTAATAATGCTCTCGCCTTTTTTAGGAATAGTAAAGTCTTTGAGATACTCCCGTAGTGGAAAAACGAAAGGTACGCGGTCATAACGAATTATCCTGAGCGGAACGTCTTAGAGAGCGGGTGGTATGTTAAAGAGAGGAAGCTCATGAGGAAGGCGGCAATGGTTGTAGCGAGGAACGGCAAGGGGGGGAATCATCCTCATAGGATTAAGACCCCATCACTGAGCCCAAACCTATGGCTCTTACAAGATCGTAGTCATTAGTCTGCTGAGAAAAGTTACCCGCCTCTTTTTCCCCATTTGGTTTTGATGTCCTATTTTCTCATGTTTCACACGTGAACGATTCTTTGGAGCAGTTAAACCACTCACTGGGATTTCAATTATTGAGAAAGCTGATTCTGATTTCCTTAATGTTGGGACCTACAGCCCCATTGTTTCTGGTCCTAGACTGTGGGAAAAAGTCATAAGTATAATTATAATATTGGGGACTCGAAAGCAATAATGTTGGCGGGGCTAACGGTCTATTGGTCGCCCTACACAAAAAGGATTTTTGAGTTTAGACCCCATCTTCATCGAGTTCTATAATGGTTATTCCCTGGTCGGTTAAGGAAATGGACATCCATTCATTTTTGTAGAACCCAGTGTGGAGTTGGACTAGTCCCCTGGTCTCGAGTTCAGTGCATGCCTTCTTAATCTGTCTCGGCTTATAGTTCACAGATTTAAACAATATTTTTCGAGAGACATTCCCTGTGTCATAGGGGTCTTGGAGTGTATTGTCCAATAACAGCTGGAGTATGTCAAGGTGTATTTTTTTGAGGGTCATTTCAGTTAGAAATTCGAGGAGTGGGGTTTATCTCTTTCTAACAGCTCTGCTGTCTTTTGAAAAAACTGCTTCTATAGAAAAAACCATGAAACAAGGTAATTTAAAGAGACTTTGAAAAACACAAAAGCCTTGAAAAGAAGGATAATTAAAGGGTTGTAAGCGCGCTCCTGACGGGGATGTCGATTAGGATATAAAAGAGTAAAAGCGGAACCTTATATCAGGTGAGCTGCGTAACCCATTTCAACGTCTCTGGCTTACAGCGTGACGGATCATGGATCGGAGTGCTCTTAACGCCTCCAGAAAGGGCCCCTCGAAGACAAGGGAAAGCCCGTCAGCCCTCTTGACATAAGGAGTCATCTCAGCGGCGTCAGCCATTCCAGTATGTTGGAACTCCACTTCTATTTTAGTTGGCTCGATTACCTTGAAGGGTTTGAACTCACTGAGTCGCTCCACAGCTCGGAATGCCCCTTCCTCTAGCATAGGCAGGGTAATTCTAGAGGGGAGTAGGATCGCCGACTGCCTTCCAAGCCCCTTTTTTACAGAGACTGCCTCTATGTCCCCGAAAAGTTCTTGGGCCTCGGCCACCGCATGATCGCAACCACTTACAAATGCAATAGGCACATTATAGTAGCCCGCCACCGCTGCCTTCATTCCCATCTCCCCCATGGGGCGGCCGTTGACCCTGAGCTCGTTGATTGGTGGCAAAAATGTGTGCTCTATAACCCCTCTGCGGACTCCTCTCATTGGGTGCTGTCCCACGATGAAGAATGCGTCGCTCCTTTCGTAGACCTCCGCCATCACTGATATGGGTCTGCTTGCAGAACGACCATCCATGTACCTGACCTCATCGATAAACTCATCGAAGATCATGTTGTGACCCCAGCTCGCGTGGCCGGCCTCCACGTAAACCTCATTGGCTCCCGCCCTCACTGCCCCCTTTGATACTGCATTAACGTCAGCAGTCATGAGCCTCCGGGCTTCCTGGTAGTACTGCTCAGTCCTGCTGGTCTGTAGGGGCTCTAAGACAACACCAGTAATGCCCTCCAAATCCGGCTTGATGTATACTCTCATCTAGATTACCTTTGATTCTCACATGAGTCGTCCAATCTAAAACGTTTAGGGGCCAAAGGGCCGGTTTGCTCTAAGAAATATTGTATAATATCCCCTACGCGCATAAGTTAATCCACTAAGCATAAATGAATCATTGATTAAACAATTGGACATCTCACTAAGGAGTATTTAGAACATGAGCGGCGAGGAGATCAAAAAAGTGGCGTTAAGACACGCCGTTCATAATGCTGTGACCCACGAGGGAAAAGCCCAATCCGGGCCCGTGGTTGGAAGAATTATGGCAGGGTTTATAGAGAGACGGGGAAAAGCTAAGGAGGTTAACGACATCGTAAGCCGAATAGTATCTGAGGTGAACTCGTGGTCCCGGGAAAAACAGGTCACGGTTCTAAAGGAGAAATGGCCGGAGCTTCTTGAGAGCAAAAAAAATATTGAGAAGGTTAAAACCTTACCGCCTCTCCAGAACGTCAAGAGATTCGAGATTGTTAGGACGCGATTTGCACCAAACCCAGACGGAGCTCTTCACCTAGGTAGCGCTGAACCAATCATATTCTGTGACGAATACGCGAAGAGGTACAAAGGAAAGTTCATCTTGAGATTTGAGGATACAAGCCCCGATGTGAAAACCCCTCTAAATGAGATTTATAAATGGATAGAGATGGATCTCGAATGGCTAGGGGTCAAGGTTGATGAAAAGTATGTGCAATCTGACAGAATTAATATCTATTACAAGTATGCTGTCAGGCTCCTTGAGAGGTGTTCTGCATATATCTGCACTTGTACCTCCTCAGCGTTCAAGGAGATTTATATGGCAAAAAAAGCTTGTCCCTGCAGATCAAGCTCGATCGAAGTAAACCTCAAGCGTTGGATGAAGATGAAGGACGGGACATATGCAAAAGGAGACGCCGTAGTTCGCATTAAGACCGATCTGGAACACCCAAATCCTGCGGTCAGGGACTGGCCTGCCCTCAGGATTGCTGAGAGTGCCCACCCACGACAAGGAAATAAGTTTAGGGTTTGGCCTTTGTACAATTTCAGTTGCGCCATTGACGACCACGAGATGAAAGTTTCCCATATCATCAGGGGAAAAGAGCACGAGGTCAACACCACTAGACAGCGATATCTATCAGATCATCTTGGCTGGGAGTTTCCAGAAATCATTAACATAGGTCGCTTGGGACTAGAGGTTGGCGTCCTCAGCAAATCTAAGATAAGGAGCGGCATAGAGGACGGAAGCTTTACGGGATGGGACGACCCTCGCGTTGGAACTCTGAGGTCCCTTAAAAGAAGGGGACTACAGCC
Organism: Candidatus Bathyarchaeota archaeon; assembly: GCA_002726865.1. Next base: position 13,837 of record PBSW01000044.1, on the reverse strand, counting down.
CGAGGCTATCAGGGAAGTAATGATCCAGATCGGCCCAAAACCCATTAACTCAACCTTGAGCTGGGACCACCTCGCATCAGTAAATCGAAAGCTTGTTGATCCAAGAGCGCGAAGGTTTACTTTCGTTAGAGATCCCGTTAACCTCAAAGTAACAGGCATACCAGATGAGCATAAAGTGAGGCTTCCTAGCCACCCTGATCATCCAGAATGGGGAAGCCGAGATTACTTGGTAAAGCCAGAAAAAGGTGAATCCATATTTATAATCTCTAATAAAGACGCGAAAATGATGCGGAGCGACGTATTCGCCCGTTTAATGGGGCTTTTCAACATCGAGACCACACATTTTGGCTCTGACAAGATCCAAGCACGCTTTCACTCCAAGAGTCACCAAGAGGCTAGGAAATTTGATTTTCCATTTGTGCACTGGCTCCCATTAGGAGTTGGAATAAAAGCACAGGTCGTGATGCCCGACGCATCAACTGCACAAGGGTTAGCTGAGACAGGTTGTAGCAATCTTGAGGTGGATTCGATGATTCAATTCGAGAGGTACGGCTTCGTCCGGGTAGACAGCAAGTCTCCGTTTGTCGCGTATTATGCGCATAGATAAGAACTGACGATACTTTAACGCGCGGGATAAGCAAAAGAGGAATCTTTTTCTTGAATTACGGTTATATCTTTGAGTCGCGCGAATTTAATCATGAACTCGATAGGCGCGCGCAAACATAGGGAGTTCTTTTGATCTTGGTCAAATAGAGTTACCAAAATATCAGAGTTGAGATATTAGTTTAAAAAAGGAAGAATGATGAAAATCATGCCATTTTTCTTCCTGATTAACAAAAACTCAGATAACCTCGGATTGTGAAGAACTCCGTTATTGAATGTCACAACTAAATGTACATATGTTGTGGAGAGCCATTTCATAGGTATGGCGTCTCCATTGCAGGAAAACATTATTTCTTATGGCGATATGTTTTGCACGAGTGATTAAATAGAATCCCAAGACATGCGCAAATTATCGCGTTATATGGCGAGGAGAATTATCACAAAATACCCGGTTAATCTCTAAATTTAGATGGGTTCTCCCTTTTCCTTGTACACCTATATATTCTAAGAGTCACAAGGTAAATCCGCCTCCCATATATGTTGCCAAGAAAACAATGTTTGAAAATAACGTCCTACTGGAGCATCCACGGTTTACTGGAGGAGAAAAGTATGACATTCATTTTAGGTGAAAAAACTTCACCAATAACAATGTTTAAGAATAGAGGTCTAGTAAAGACGTATCAATACTGGAAGGAAATGACATGTCTACAACGGATGTAGATCCTTCGAAGCCTTTCTACGTAAGGTTCGAAGTACCAAAAGAAGTAGCTGAAGCATCATATGAGATGCTAAAAATCGCTTTAGAATCAGGAAAAATTCGAAAGGGAACAAATGAGGCTACAAAGTCAATTGAGAGAGGAAGGGCACGATTAGTAATTTTAGCCGAAAATGTCGAGCCCCCCGAAATAGTTGCCCACATCCCAATGCTATGTGAGGAGCGAAAAGCGCCTTACATATATGTTCCTGAGAAGCAAAGACTAGGTCTGTCCGCAGGATTATTGGTCGGCTCTGCTGCGGCTGCTATCGAGGACCCGGGGGAAGGCAGCGAACTTTTGGATGAGATCCTCAAAAATCTTAAGGAGATAGTTAAGTAGGGATGTCTCGCCAAACCGACGCCCTATTCCCCGCTACGGTGATCCAGATACTAGGTCGCACAGGTCTTACTGGAGAGGTTATGCAGGTTAGAGTTAGGGTGGAGGAAGGTAGGGATAAGGGGCGCATCATCACTCGGAATGTAAAAGGCCCCGTGAGGATAGATGATATATTACTCCTCAGGGACACGGAGCGGGAAGCCCGGAAGATTAGATAGGTGGACAAAATGCCCCAGGTTTATAAATGCTCATTTTGCGGCTACGACATTGCTCCAGGGACAGGTATCAACTTTGTACGGAGAGATGGCAGAGTCCTAAGATTCTGTTCGAGTAAGTGCAAAAGGAACACTTTAAAGCTTGGGCGTGATCCCCGGAAGTTAAAGTGGACAAAATCCTATATAAGTCGATAAAAACGCTTCCGTGTGACAGCTATTTACCATTATATTTCGATCTGAAAATCAATATATTTTTTTAAAGAGCGTTAAATCTTAACTACAGGTTAATATTCAGAGAATTAGTCTTCAAAATTCTTGGGAAAAATATGAATCTTAGAGAGAGGGTCCCGGAGAGGATTGTCAAGCTAATATTGAAAGCACTAGAGAAAAAGCCAAGATGGAGAGCATCTACTTTTTGGCCTGAAAGCTCAGCGGTTAGACTCATAAGAAATAGTTGAAAGGACTAGGAAAGGCATCATTTGCACGAGAGTAACCCAGTAAACCATCTAAGGCTCAGTTAATATTGGGGAAATCAAGACAATTGCAACTTTTACTCGAGCAGATACGGTCAAAAAGATAGTAAAGAGCAAACTCTAAGGAATTAGTGAGCCAGTTCAATTAGGAAGAAATCACTATTCAGAAAAGGGGATACGCCTTTAGATTTGAGGTCGGAAGGATACTTTTCACAAAAAAACGATTTATACATTAGGGCTCCCTTTTTAGATGGGAGCTTTATCATGAGTGGCGGCATGTGGGCAGAAAAGTATAGGCCCCAGACACTGTACGAAATAGTGAACCAACGGGATATTGTAAACAGGCTCAAAACCTTTGTTTCTGAGAAAAATATCCCTCATCTACTCTTGGTCGGACCGGCGGGGGTAGGGAAGACCACGAGCATTCTTGCTCTCGCACGGGACCTCTATGGTCCGGGTTACAAGAACTATGTCTTAGAGCTCAATGCGAGCGACGAGAGAGGAATAAACATAATTAGGGACAAGGTCAAGAATTACGCAAGGACCGCCGCCATGGTGAGCCCTGTCAGCTTCAAAATAATCATCATGGACGAAGCGGATCATCTCACCGGAGACGCACAACATGCCCTCCGGCGAACTATGGAAGTATACACGAAAACTGCCCGATTCTGCCTCATAGGGAACTACAGCGAAAATATTATAGACCCCATACAAAGCAGGTGTAGCGTTTTCAGATATGGACCACTAGACGAATCGGATATTAGAGACCGCCTCATGTTTATCGCCGAAAAAGAAAGCCTGCAAGTTGTAGATGAAGGGTTAGCAGCAATATTTCAAGCTAGTGAAGGCGACCTCAGGAAAGCCATAAACATGCTTCAGGCTGTTTCAGCTAACGGAGAACTCGTAGATGATATCTCTGTGTACAGCCTCCTTGGAAGACTAAGACCAGACCGTGTGCAGACCATGATTCAGCTTGCAATGGACGGAAAGTTCTTAGAGAGTCGTGAAGCGTTGAGAGAGATCCTCATCAATCAGGGGTTGGCTCCTGAAGACATTATTCGAATAACATATCGCGAAGTGATGAGGCATAAATCTCTAACTGAACAAATGAAGGTAAGATTAAGTGACATTATCGGTGAGGTAGATTTCCGGTTGACCCAAGGATCCAGACCTGAGATCCAGCTATCAACCCTCCTGGCACACCTCTCACTCGTCAGGGACGAGTCAAGGTGACCACCCCAAAGCCCTGGACTAGATTATATAGACCCAAAAAGAGGGAGGACTTTGTAGGTAACGAGAAGGCAGTTAATGAACTGGAGAAATGGATACGAAGCTGGCTGAGAAAGACTCCAAAGAAAAGAGCCGCCTTTATTTATGGTCCACCTGGTATAGGAAAGACGTCCGTCGCCCAAGTTTTGGCTATGGAGCACGACTTTAGGTTAGTGGAGATCAACGCGAGTGACACCAGAAACAAAGGAAGCATAACAGAGACCCTCGGAAAGGCAGTAAAACAGAATGTGACGCTTTTTGGGCAGAAGAGGATGGTCATTTTGGATGAGATGGATGGGCTCAGTGGTCAGCAAGACAGGGGCGGAGTCTCTGCGGTCTCCAAGATCATTGAACAGACTACAAGTCCGATGATCCTAATAGCGAATACTATTGAGGAAAATATGCAGGTCCGGTTTAGGTCCATACTCAAGAAGGCGAAGAGCATAGAATTTAAACCCGTCAGCTCTGCTCAAATAGTATTAAAACTTGAATATATTTCAGAGGATCAAGGTATACGGGTGCATCCAGAGGTCCTCATGGAAATAGCCATGAATAGTAAAGGAGATCTCCGATCCGCTACAAACGACCTTGAAGCAATAGCAAGCGGAAAGAAGACTATCACTAAAGAGGACTTGGATGTTATGGGGCACCGTGACAGACAGGACTACACTCCAAACATTCTCAATAAGATATTTACATCATTTGACTTTCGCAAAGCACGAAGAACGATAAATCAGAGCATGATCAAATACGATGATCTTTATGAATGGATTTATGAAAATGTACCAATCGTTTTGGATAACCCATATGAGCGATTAAAGGCACTGCAAGCTTTGTCACGCGCGGACATTTACCAGAAACGAGCCAGGAAAACTGATTATAGACTACTCAAGTACTTTTTTGACCTCATGACTGGAGGCATCACATTTGCAAGAAAAAACAGCAAAGGTGAGGGATACAAAGATCAACTTGATGTTGCAATTATGGGTGCTGGTTTAAATCCAAGTATTATAAAAACGACTAACGTCCCTGAGGGGATCATGCTCAAGCCAAACCGCTGGCTAGGTAAGGAAATATGGACAAAACTCAACACTAACTTTCGTGAACTGGGCGCCAGCTGGATTTACAGCAAGAACATTTGGATGCTACCATATTATCGGGAACCACAAGCTAAGTGGCGTTTTATTAGAACATACCAATCTAGGAGGCGGATGATTAGCGTCACGAAGCGACTATCTGTTAAGACCCATTCATCGTTAAGCAAAGTGCGAAATGAGATACTGCCCCTCCTCAGTTATATGATCAGAATCAATGAGGCGATGTACAAAGATCTTTCCACCTGGATACTTAAATCCCCGAATGATAAGCTCAAGAATCTGAAACACATGTCCTTTAAAAAGAAGGCAAAGGATTTCGTGAGCCTTGAAAACTATTCAAAATATAAGCAACGTGAGATGAAAAAGATGAGAAACAATATAACAAAGGAGACAGAGACCGATATAAAAAATATCAAGAGATGGCTTTCTAATGAGAAAAAAAACGCTAAATGGAAAAAGTGAATTAAGTTGAATACTATGCGTCTCTAAAAATAGCTCTCCAAGGTTTAACTCAAGGATTGACTAAACAAGAATGTTTTATTTTTAGCCTTCCTTGTTTCTACTGAGGCTAAAATAGAGTTCGTCGTATTCCTCCTTGACCTCAGTTAGCTTCCCATGGAGTAGAGTCACGAGGTCAGCTATCTCTCCATTGGAATCCCGAGCGTTTTTCACCAGATTTCCTAGACGAATCATCTTTGTGGGAGTTATAGGAGGCCGGTTAGTCTGTTGGTTCGCTCTCAGCTCCAAGATAGTCTGGATTATCTCAGAGGGATCATCTAGAATAGATCTGCAGAGGGAAGTGAACTCTGCAATCTCTTCAAGAGCTTTCCTCAGTTCGTTGATTGATGCCTTTGCGCTCCCTTCCTCGCTGCCATTTTGGAGGAGAGATTCCTTGAAAAGATCAAGACGCTCGAAAATACTTGTTACTCTTCGCTGGATCGAAGGGACTTTTTCGGGCTTTAGGATTGAGAGGTATTCCCAGAGTTCTTTAACGAGCTCCCTGACGACCTTGATCCTTCCTCCAGTCTTTTTCCATAATTTTTTTTGGGGGATTCGATCAACCACAGTTCCTGTTGTTATATCAATGGCTAACCCCCGGACAACCGAATCGAGTTCGTTAATCCTTCCTTCGAAGCGATCTAACATCTCTAACCCCATTTAATTCTGATTGCCTTCCTCGTTTATAGAACTTTTCAGATATCCACGAAAAAGATTTTTCAAAAGATTTCAGAGCATATACTCGATTCCATCAAGGTCGCCACCATTTAAAGCTCAGAAATCTTACTACTCTAGCATCTACCATAGCGATAATAAACGTTTTCCGGACACTGGTTGCAAGCCTGCCTGCCTCTACAATCTCGGCTGCTGTAAGACATTCCTCTTCTCGCTTTACCTTGATCATGTACGGAGCATGATCAATTCCTGGGCCCTTCTCGTACACCGCAAAATCACATCCGTACTTGATCCCAGGGGTGACAATGAACCCCTTATCTCTCAAAACTTTGTAAACCTGATATCTCTCTTTAAATCCATCAAGCATCCCAGATGCGGACTTTATGAGTTCATCTAAACCTACTTCGTTTTCCCTATCTCCTCGATATACGCAGATCATCATCCTTTCAAGGAGATAGATTCCTTCTATTGGATCAAGAATAAGAGGTGCATTAAAGTCTTCCTTAGGTTTAGGTATCCCCAATGGTTTACCATAATAATTGTGGGCGTAAAGACTCCGGCTCTCTTGTGGAGACCATACCACCAAGCGACCATCCATGAGGGCCTCTACGCTGGCGAGTAGGTTATTTTTGATATTCATTTCAGAGGGCGAGGATTCTGATGAGGTCGGCCTCCTCGACAGCAGCATCGATCATCTCTTCGAGCTTCATAGAAACGTCTCGGAGAGTAAATATAAGGGGTAGTTCTTCCTGACTGGTTATAATCGAGAGATCAAGGATTCTATAGAGCACATCTACCTTTCGTTCTAGTTCGTCTAATTCGCTGGTTAGAACGAGGGAACGCTCAGAGTTGAACCCAAGGCTAATGAGACTTTCCCTGAGCTTGATAAGAGCATCGAAGGCGGCGTCAGCTAGGTCTAAGAGATTAACACCGATCTGGGAAGGGATCTTCCAGTTATTCTCCCCTATTGCCCCAATGCGAACCCCCACTGACTCTGCGTGATCAATAACCTCGGACTGTTTGACAACTAGGCGATAAAAATCCTCTCGGTTAAACAAGAGAGTCCTTGAGGAGCGGAGCTCCTTTATGATGGCCAGTTTAATAGTTATTGCCTCAGATCGTATCTTCTGAACCCCATCAACGCTCTCTTTTATGCCTCCATACTTATGTTTCACTAGGCCATCTATCATCACGAGGACCCGGCGATAGATTTCAACGACAAGTCTAGCGTGATCCTGACAGATCATAAGGATGTTACGGAGCGCTCTATCCTCACTTTCTACGGGAAAAACCAAATGTTGTACACCTGTAATATATTAACTAGTTCTCATCCAGATTATTAAGCGTTCGAGGTAACTTTCCATATTTTCTAGAACAAAGAGAATATACAGGGTTGATCAGATTTTTAATTTACGGTAAATCCTACTTTTTTTTGCTGCTTGTCCACCAATCAAGATAATCACTGTGGCGTTTGCGTCTTTTGTCTTCGTCATCTTCAGGCCTCTCAAAGCGCTTATCCATAGCTTCAGAAAACTCAGATTCTGTGAACATTGTACCGCAGCTCTTGCAACTGTGCATCCTCTGCTTCCGGTCCCAGATAAGTTCACCACCGCAGTCAGTACAATATGATGGCATCTTTATTCGAATAAATGCCACAGGGGGAGGATAAAAATATTAGTGTTTAAATTCATGCTCACACGGGCTCAGGGGGAGGAGCCTCGATGAATCCCTGTTTCATGAGGAGCTCAACGATCTTATGGGTTCTCCCAATAATATAATCAGCGTGCTCATAGAGTTCCTGCCTGCTTAACTTTCTCTTTGCAAGTCCCTGTTTGATGGCTGTAAGACCTGTCTCTACTGCCTGGCGGGGGTAGATTTCCCACTCACTCATAGTAGGGAGGATATACTCTTCATTGATCCCTTTGTCCTCGGCATATTTGGCTAGCTCAATAGCTGAAGCAATGCACATCTCGTCTGAGATGGTTTTTGCCCTAACGTCAAGAGCACCTCTAAATATTGCGGGAAAAACGAGGCTGTTATTCACTTGGTTAGGGAAGTCGCTACGCCCCGTTGCAACGACTTTAGCACCTGATTCCTTAGCCTCCCAAGGCCAGATCTCTGGAATAGGGTTAGCACAGGCAAAAACGATAGCGTCGTCGGCCATCAATGCTACTTCATTAGGCTTGATGACTCCTGGACCAGGCCTAGAAGCGGCTATGACGATATCACTTCCCTTCATTGCTTCCGTTTTATCTCCCTCGATCCCGTCAGGGTTCGTTTTGAGCGTCATGGGCCATTTATACGTACCTTTGAGATCTCCTCTGTTATGGTGGAGCGTTCCTCGGCTATCCACAATGATTACATTTTTAGGGTTGACTCCTGCGGACTCTAGGATATAGAAGGACCTAGTATTAGCAGCTCCACTGCCGACGATGGTAAACTTGGCATTGCTCATCTTTTTTCCAACGACTTTCAAGGCATTGATTACCCCTGCCAGGACGACGGCGGCGGTTCCCTGCTGGTCGTCATGCCAAACAGGGATGGGCATCTCGTTCCTGAGAGTATCCAGAATGTCGAAACACTTAGGCTTTGAAAAGTCCTCAAGGTTTATCCCGCCGAAGGTGGGTTCCAGCCACTTAACGGCCTGGATGATCTCCTGTGGGTCCTTTGTGGCGAGACAGATGGGAAAAGCATCAACTCCCCCAAGATATTTGAAGATGAGGGCCTTGCCCTCCATGACAGGCATCCCTGCATGAGCCCCAATATCTCCGAGTCCGAGTACCCGTGTCCCGTCAGAAACCACTCCAACGTAGTTCCATTTGCTTGTCTGCTCGAAGGCCTGCCCTAAATCTTTCTCAATATCCCTACATGACTGAGCGACCCCCGGGGTGTACCAGATAGAAAAGTCTTGGAGGCTCCGGATAGCACACTTCGGCATAACCTCAACCTTTCCCCTGTAGAATGCATGGTAGGGCGGGGCGATCTTACTCCACTTGGAGGCTTTTGTAATGAGATCTTCCTTTGTGACTTCCATTTTAGTATCCCTCCAGATCAAAGATAAATGTATATAAAAGAACTATGAACTGGCGCTCGAAACGAGACCTTCTTTCAGGTTTTTCCGGACCTCATTTTATCGGAGGCTCTCAACCTCAACTATCTTGCGGAATATCTGGAAGATTCGCTTCAATTTCCTATAAGTATAAATATAGCTTAGCTGAGTCATGATGATGCAGTTAACATCGCGCGTGATTTAGTGCTCCAACTTGCCTGGCATATACCTAAGAGGTAAATTGCTGCAATATTTTAATTATTACTATAACACAAAAATGCCTAGGGTCTCCTATTAGAACTTTTAATTAATTTAATCCGAGTATTGAAAAGTGTTCAAGAGATGGAGTATCACCTCAAGACGCCGGTGAGAGAGGACGAGATCAGGAAGCTCAGAATAGGAGACCTCATTTACGTAACGGGAACAATCATCACGGCAAGGGACGAGGCACATCTTAAGTCTCTAGAGCTCAACGAAAAAGGAGAAAGATTGCCTGTCAATTTCGAAGGGATCGGCATTTTCCATTGCGGCCCCATAATGAAGAAGGTAGCGGGGGAATGGACCGTTATCGCGGCAGGCCCCACTACATCTGCTAGAATGGAGATCTTCCAAGACAATTTCATCGAAGCGTTTCGCCCTGCTATCATCATAGGGAAAGGAGGCATGGGAGATCGAACATCTAAGGCATGTCAAGAGCATGGATGTGTGTACGGCGCTTTCACTGGAGGAGCAGCCCTTTTAGCAGTTAGAGGGATCAAGAAAGTGAGGGATGTTTTCTGGCTCGACGAGTTAGGTATGCCAGAGTGCTTATGGGTCTACGACGTTGATAATTTTGGTCCAATGATAGTAACAATTGATAGCCACGGGAGGAACGTGACTAAAGAGATCAATGCCAAAGTAACTAAAAGAATGAAAAAAATTTTAGCTGAGATGAAGGAATGAGTTTAGCTCTAGAAAAGATCGTTGAGGATACTACTGTCGAGCTGCTAAGAATTGCGGCTACCGAATTCCCAGTTGAGTACATCAGGGCTATTAAGGAAGGTCTGGAGGATTTGGTTGGGTCTGTGGGAAGGGCCCAGATAATGAACATCCTTGATAATATCACTCTGGCCCAGGATAGATCCAAGCCGATGTGTCAAGACACGGGCATAATAGCTTTTCTAATCAATGTGGGGGATGGATTCCCCATCAGGTCTAAGGTAAAAGAGATGCTGATAAAAGCGACTCGTAGATCAACGGAGATAGTCCCCCTCCGACCTAACGCTGTAGACATATTCAAAGGAAACACAGGGGATAACGTCGGGCTCAATGGGCACGTGCCCATCATCTATATCGACCTCGTACCTGGAGAAGACTTAGAGATCATTGTGATGCCTAAAGGCGGAGGAAGCACCAATGTAGCCGCTTATAGAATGCTCAAGCCTAGTCAGGGATGGAGAGGGATCAAGCAGTTCGTTATAGAAGCCCTTGCAGAAGCAGGGTCCCTAGCCTGCCCTCCCTACTTTGTCGGTGTAGGAATCGGGGGAGGAGAGGACCTCTGCATGACCCTAGCGAAAAAAGCTTTGCTGAAGCCTTTCAAATCGAGAAATGAGAACCCCGATGTTTCAGCAATAGAATATGAGCTCCTCGAAAAAGTCAACCAGTTAGGAATAGGGGTCATGGGACTGGGTGAAGGACCGACGGCCCTCGACCTCCACATCGAGATAGCTGCAAGACATCCTGCCTCTCTCCCTGTTGGATTGGTTATAAGTTGCTGGGCGCTTAGACACTCAAGAGCCTTGATTTCGGCTCAAGGTAAGGTCCATATAGATAAGATCGCATAAGGACAGCAAAAGGGGGCTATTATACTCGGAAAGAGTAAAAACATATACAACTCCCATCTAAGATTGATAGTCATGAGTGATCTCAAGGGAGGCCTTAAGGAAAATTATTCGAATCGCGTGCGTGAAAAGTGCAATGAATATAATAGATGTCAGGCTACAAGGCAACCCAGAGGGTCTGATGCTGAGCACCCTCTGGGGCGGTCGCGCCTTTTGCTGCGTCCCAGACACTCTAAAGGCAACATCTACGGGGGCTAAATAGGGGAGATAATGATACAGGAAATACCCCACTTACTCAGGCGACGAAAAGGACTTGAATCTATGCGGATACTGATGTAGATTTGAGCGCCCCATTGGAACTAAAGAAACTTTACCAGCACCAGGGGTACCGCTTGGTGGGAAACCACAGTGCTGTTAAAATATGCCATTGGGCAAAAAAGAGCCTCAGAACCGGGGGTCGGGAACATTGTTACAAGCAAAGGTTCTATGGTGTACCCAGCCATAGGTGTCTTCAGATGACCCCTAGCCTTGGCCGGTGCACACAGAGCTGCCTATTTTGCTGGAGGGCCACCCCAGAAACCATAGGCGCAATATGGGATCAATCCAGATTCCCCGCTGCTGAGTCTGGCGACCCTGAAACAATCGTGGAAGGGTGTCTTGCGGCCCATAGAAAGGCTATCAGTGGATTCGGGGGAAATCCAAAAGTTACAAGTGAAATGTGGAGGCAGGCCAATGAGCCATACCATGCAGCAATAAGCCTTGAGGGTGAACCTACACTCTATCCCAGGCTCGGGGAGCTTATCGAGGCATTCTACGATAATGGTTTCAAGTCAGTATTCATCGTGACCAACGGTCTTGACCCTAATGCAATTTCAAAGCTTTCAACAGAGCCGACCCAACTTTATGTCAGCGTTTGCGCTCCCGATGAGGAGACTTATAATCGGACCTGTAGACCGTTGATATCGGATGGATGGAAAAGGCTCAACGAAACTTTAGAACTCCTCAGGAGCTTTAGTTGCCCTACTGTAATCCGGCACACCCTTATTCCCAAGCTCAATATGCATAACCCCGTTGGCTACGCGAAGATAGCAAAAGTCTCTTACCCCACCTATATCGAGACAAAGGCAGCAATGTCAGTAGGCTACGCCAGGAAACGCTTTGGATATAACGAGATGGCGTGGCACAAAGACATCCGATCTTTCGCTAAAAAACTATCAAAAGAGTCCGGCTACAATATAATAGATGAGCAACCCTTGAGCTCTATTGTTCTGCTCAGCAGGCTCGAAAACGCGATTCAGTTTTTCTAGAAGAATCTAAGGACCGTCATTACGACCCCAAGAATCATGAAGATCCCCCCAACTATTTTTGAGAGTTTTCTTTCGCTAACATAATTCACGAACTTGGCTCCAGACAAACCCCCAATTACTGTTCCCGCCGCCACAATTAGACTGGCGGTGACATCTACGTTTCCTCTCATCATGTAGCCCGTTGTCGAGGAGGCTGCAGTGATAGCCATAATTACGGTAGATGTACCTATGGCGCTGTGGATGGGATAGTCTAGGACGAACATTAGTACAAGCATAATGAGTCCCCCTCCCCCCGCCCCGAAAATGCCACTATTGAGCCCGATCAGCAGTCCCAGAAAGATGCATAATACTATTTGCCACGTCCGGGTCTTGAATCTGATGTATTTATAGAAACGGTCAGCTATCTTAGTCCTATCAAGACCCTTTTTCCAGATAGTGGCCCCAGCCCCAATCATCCAAACCCCGTAGCCAATTGCCAAAAATGTCCCGGGGATTTCAACGGTTATGCCCGCCCCAAACTGAGCCCCGGCAATAGCGCCAAGAGCTATCCAGAGCCCCTCTCGCAGGTCCACATTCCCGTTTCTCCAATATGCGTAACCGACTGCCATAGAAGCAATAACGTCTACTAGAAGGCTCACGCCGATTGCTTTATGCATTGGATAATTGAGGACGATTGTGATGCCAGGTACGATTACCATTACTGCGCTAGCCCCGATAAGGCTCATCACAAGGCCACTTGCAAGACCTAATCCTCCAAGGTAGAGCACAAAGAAGGACCAGTTCATTTCTTGAACAGTGTTTAAAGTCTTTGAAATATTTTTCTACGGGTTGTTTTCACTAGATACACAATATTTTTCAAGCAAGTAGATAAGAACATAGAGTCCTATCGTCTTTTGACTCGGCAGAGATGGCATTTTTCATAGAGATATGCCTTTTAATGGCTCACATGTATTGAGTGTAAAGTTCAGGGAACTCTAAGAGCCGGGAATTAAGGTGAACGCTAAATGATTCTACACTTAGGAATCAGAACTACCGACCCCATCAAAGTAGCGTATAAAGTGCTAAGGCCATGGGAATCTGAAGGGCCAGCTATTTCTCAGCTCTTGAGTCTCCTCATCGGACAGCACTCTATCGACGTAGACAAATATATCCATTCAATGGTAGTCCAATACGATCCTACAAAAGACACAAACACTCGGAGGGAGTTGATGGTCCCAATCAATGGTTCGGTGGTGGGGCTTGAAACTAAGGTCTTCCCCTCGATCCGCGGGGCTTTTCTTGTCTATAAGGACACGGATACTTCTCAAGAGGAATGTTACAAAATCCTGCGGAAATATATCGAGAATCAAGGACACGAAACATCAAACGAATTCCATAGCATTGAGATCATGTATATCCCTGAGGATTTAGATGCTCAAGATTTCACCATCGAGATTATAATCCCCCTAGCTGGTTGAGAAACATTTTAACGGTCATGCACATGTTTGATGGTAAGCGGCCGTGGTCAAGTCTGGCATGATTTTGGCCTTCCAAGCCAACGTCCCGGGTTCAAATCCCGGCGGCCGCACCAATTTACTAGTAATCCTTAAAATGGAAAAGATGTCAGTTTTAAACGAGATTCATAGGAAAAATGGAGTCTAGAAATCATCTATGATCTCTTTTATCTTTTAGGTAACCATGTTCAATCCCTCGGAAACTGGAGGTCTCCTTATTCGTGCAGAAGTCTTTGATATTCTTTTT
>PBSW01000043.1 GCA_002726865.1 Candidatus Bathyarchaeota archaeon | reverse complement strand
CTTGATATCTGATTTGGACTGTTGGCCTATACCCTCCTGAAGCAAGTTGAGGAGAAGCAGAGATGTCGAAACTTGTAGATGCGAAGGAATCTGGCGGTATTTCGTTCACTGACTCGATCGTGGAAGAGAAGATTAAACCCTTCGTGTCCACGATCGAAATTCTAGAATCGAACATTATGTCGTTTCCACCGTTCTTGAAGAGGATGAACGCCGTTGTACCGTCTCCTCCCTTGGAGACTTTGGGAACTGTGGAAGTGAAGTTCAGGGTCTTGAGAGAAACTGTGTGGAGTTCAAACTGCTTCTCATCTTGTAGCTTGTGGACACCGGAATCGTTCCACCAAAGCCTTATCGCGAACCGTGTAATGAGAGGGTCCAAAAGTACCTGATAATCCGCCGGAAGGTACCAGCGCGTTACCTCGCTTGTGCCGCCTTTCCAAACCCAATCTTCTATTGATGATGTAGCGGCGGATCCATTCTCTTTTTGGAGAGTTGTGTACAAGTCGGCTCCAAGAAATCCTAGGTTATTGTTTCGTGCGGTCACATTAAACCAAACTCTTCTATCAATACCTGCAGAAACTTTCGTGTTATTCGTCTGGACGACATCTATTGAGCTTGTTCCGAAGGTTGCAGAGATGGAAGTTATTTCCGCCCCTCGCTCAAGAATAAGGTCACGGGAGAAGTGTACTGTGAAACCACTTTGGCCTTGAGAATCTACGCGTACTTCAGTTTCCGTAAGGGGATCAGTAAACGTCTCTCCCACAGTATAAGGTGATGTGCCTTGCAGAATTACCGGCCCCTGTCCGCTTCCCTTGGTTTCATCTATGAGCAAAACCAATACACCAGTTCCGGGCAAGGCTGAATCGAACCCTATTTTCAGGCGAGATTCCACGAGGTAGTATTTTGTTGGGGTAAGTGGAATTCTCACAGCTTGAGTGGTCCCTGAAAGGGCTATGGCGGTCAGTGAGAACGTGGTTTCGCCTATATCCCATTCCGCAACCTGATCATGAGATAACCACCCCAGCTTGATCTTCCCCCAGGAAGTGATATGGGCTGGCGTCCTACCGTAATCATTGTGACCTCCACCGGCCATGAGGCCCCAACGACCTAGGAAATATTGCGTGCCGAGGCGATCATATAGATCAGGTAGTCCGAGATCATGGCCAAACTCGTGTGTGAATGTTCCCATGGGACTTGACTCCGACTGGAGTGAGTAACTGGATACTGTTACTCCGTCCACACTTGCACCCCCAGGAATCCTCCATTTGTGCGGCCAGATCAAATTTGTATTTCCTTGATTCAAGTTCTGAGGTGCACCTGCATAGACGATAATTACATGGTCTACAATTCCATCCCCGTCGCCGTCAAACGACGAGAAGTCAAGTTGTGGATCAGAGAGTAGAACGGCCTCTCTAGCCAACTGCCATATCGGCCCGTTGCCATTATCGCGTCTCGTGCCATCTTTTCCGTACCACTCCAAGGTTTTTGCACTTCTGACCCAGTCGTAAACAGTACCACTAAGATGGTACTTGCCATAGGAGACTTCAGCATAATAATCCTTCATACTGCTCGGCCCAGTGAACAGCATGTTCTCGAAGAATCCTGGAGAATGCGAAGCTGAATGGCTGATGTCCTGAAACTCTATTAGAATAACAGCTACTTCTGCAGTCTCTTGTGTTGGTTCCGGCAGGGGGGAATGCCAAGTTACATCGATGATCCTGAGTATCCGAAGGCCCTTTTCACCGTTGATGACCTGCACCAAAGCACTCGCCTCCACTTGCGAGCCAACAAACTCGACTAGCTCAGGACTATATTGAATACTCACCATGGATGTCTCATCAAATAGGTAATATTCTGCAGGTAGATCCTCTAAGAAACTGGCAGTTAGTCTTCCCTTGACCCGTATGATCTTCCCCTCTTCTGAATTGTCAAGTATTTCGGCTAGGGACATGCCAGGCTGAGATGCTACAGCCACTGGTGTAATCATAAGCGCAAGGCACATGAAGGTAATGCCGAAGCACAGCCCTCGCTGCATAGATTTGTCATGACTAGAGTATGTGTAAAATCTTTCTGTTCGTGATACGTTTCAGCAGAATATATTTTATTAGCTGTGATTCTAGTACTTCTTAACCAGAACAAGCGCATATTTCGTATTCCGTAGTACGCAGCTAAGAGGCACTGGTCTAGCTTGAGAGTCACTTTCTTTGGGTTTCTGCATCGATAGTAAGTTTGAAATTCGTCTCTACGATCTCTACTTGAATTTTCGAGATATTGGAATGAGTATCCATTAATTGTTGTGCATAGAAGTTGGATGTAATGCCTTAGCTTAGCGTGGCGCTGACAATAACGCCGATTAGTAACAAAACGAGAGTAGATCTGGCAAGCAAACGTTCCGTTCATACGACAAGATCTATAACGAATCTTTACCTTCACACCTCAATCCTTGATTTCTTGGGATCAAGGCCGTACCGTTGTCTTGCTCTAGTTACAAGCTCATCTGACCGATCCCCATATGGAACATAGAACTCGCCTAACTTGATGAGTCCTAGGTTTGTCTCTATTACTGCATCCATGGACTTGTTGACCTCGAAGCCCAAATAATGGCGGAAGGTACCTTTGGCAGCCACTGCAGTAGTCCCGTTCCCCATGAACGGATCTAAAATCAAGGAGCCTGGACGAGAAGTGAACTCTATGCATCTTGCTATCAGTTCTTCCGGCAACTTGGTACCATTCTTCATTTCACCTCTGCGGTAGGTGCGATTGATCTCCCAGATGTCTAACGGGTAGTGAGCAATTCTGTTGAAATAGTACTTCGAACTCTTGACAAGGAAGAGTACATGATAGTGACTAGTTACAAATTTCCTGCGTGTGAAAACTCCGAATGGATATTTCCATATTATGTGGTTTACTAGCATCAATCCACTCTCGTTTATCGCATTCAAAATTTCTCGTAGGTGGGTCCAGCCGCTAAATATCCACGCCGAACCCGTATCTTTCATGATCCGTGGAAGCTGTAGGATCCATGAACGTGAAAATTCTTCGTAGTCACCTTCAATTTCTTGATACCCATCTCTCACAAATCTATCATCGCGGTTGTACATTGATTCCTTCCCAGTGAATGATAGGCCGAAAGGAGGGTCAGCTATAATGACGTCGACTGACTCCTCTGGCAGCTTTCCCATTTCTTTTACACAATCGCGGAAAACGATCCGGTCCGCACCTTTGTTGAATACAGCTTTCTGATACTCACGTCTCGCTTTCTCGACACTCCAATCTTCAGTGGGCTTAAATTGCGCGGCAGCTAGATTCGGGATGTAACGGTTCTTCCTGCCTCGCTTCGACCTATCTTTTGGTTTTACTACTCTCAAAGTGTCTGGTTTTCTCCCTGCATCCGGGTTTATGTCGCTTCCTTACGTGCATTCGATGATAAAAATTGTTCCCGTTCTAGTAGAACAGCTGGATGTCTATCTAATGAAATGGTTTTGCTCTTACGATGATTGTATAACCAAATAGATCCGTTCATTGACTTTCTTTAAGCTATAATTATTTGATATTCCAAGTCTGTGTGAGTCCTTAACGAATTCATAAACACAGATATACTGATATTCATAATTCTTATCTTGTAATATTTATATATTCTATTCACCATATATTTCTTCAGGAGAGTGTGAATTAAAAACAATGCAACTACAAAATTTGCTGGGAAAACACCCTCAAGAGGTACAGGCGAAGTGCCCCAAATGTCAGAGTGAATTGCGAAAGCACTTCTACAACGAAAGATTCTTCGACCTAATTTGTACCAACTCAGAATGCGGAGCGGTCCTCTAGGCATCCTGACGGACGCCTAGCGGTACCTTTCCTCTTTTTTTTTCAGCTCTCTTTCTTGAATGAGAATAACTCTTTAGCCAATAGAAATCTCCGGATATGAAAGGAAACCGGTGATTCGGGAATTAATTAATGAATGATCTATAATGAATTTCTCTTATCTCTGACGGGAATAACCTATCGTCCTGAGAACGGTAACCCAATACGAGTCAACCATCTAGGCAAGCTTGGGTTTAGTTTGACTGATATGTTCTTCTCTACTTGTATCTTAGGAGTGCTACTAGGTTCCCGAACTTATGTAGTCTTTGTCTTGCAGTGGCATCCGTTATGAATTCGATTGTTGATCCCTTCTTCTTTGCGAGGCCAATAATTCGTTTAATTAGAGAATTCTCTTTCGGAGATGTTGCATAGTAATCAGCGGCAAGGAAGAGTTTCTCTACAGCTCCCTCCTTGATCTTCTTTTCTATCTCCTTGTTTCTAGCTATGACCAGACCATGCTTGGCTGGGCTGGCCAAACCAGCTAGCAATTTCAACTCGTTCATCTTCCTCATCTTGTCAAGGATGGAGATCACTCGTCTTGTTATCTCCGCTTTCGAAGTGTCCGGTGAAATTCCACTGATAACGCGTGTCCTCGCTACAAGCCTACTCTCCATACCTGCCAAGAATTTGTTCTTGGCAAGTCCTCTACCTCCAAGTAGAATGAGTTCGATACTGTCTGTTTTGAGTCCGTTGAGTTGCTGGTTTACCTTGTTGAAGAAATATCCAATTTGCAGTTCTCTATTCTGTTGGAACCTCTTCTGACTCCAACCGCCCTTGCTGTGTCTACCCTTCAAATATGATCTTACGACTATGTCCTCAATAAGTTCGCTTCCGTTATAGACTTCGATCTTTGCCTTCTTGTGATCCATGATGATTACGACTATCTGATATCCGATTTCCAGGATATCCTTCAGAAGCTTAACGTATGGTTTGGGATGAACTAGGTAAAGAGGTGGGACCTCTTTTGATATCCTTGCTTCTTTAACTATGCTTTCTCCTCTCTTAGACCAACCAAAGACGCATATGCTGCCCGAGTGATACTTTGCCCTATTGAGTTTGAGTGCAATAGTTCCCTTTACGTCCTCGAGTCCCGGAATATCTGTATCCTCGTCCAGGATTTTGGATCCTGCAGCTATCTCATAGGATGGCAGGTATAGAGTGATAACCGGAGGCTCTGAATCGTTTAATTGTAGAATGAATCTATTGAGGTCATACCATTCTTGAGGATTTAGTATGCTGTGCATATTCATTGGTTCCACATGTTGACATTTTCCACGCTTCACTTTCAGGATAGTCTTCGGTGCAATTTCAGTACCATAGTCACGATAAATGATGCGCCGGTTCCAATCAGTCCGACAAATATTGGTGCGGATCTAGTATATGATTGCAACTACTATGCCGAGAATGTCTGTCGTTTCTACCAAGGCTGAATCTTCCACGTTGTTACTAATTCCCTTTGTTTTCAATCCATTAGAGCTGATCTCCATGATCTGATGGAGGATTGGGGCCCCGGACTCAGGCTGGTACGCTATCATATCTCCCGGCTGAAGTTCCGTCTCTGTAAAGCAAGTCGTCAGGACTACAGTATGGCCCGCATCAAATGCAGGTTTCATGGATGAAGTGGCTAGAAGCGAACTCTCCAGAAGACAGTTTGTTGCATCTGGGAAACTGACAAAGAAGGAAGTTTGGGCTACACTATATTGTCCGGGCGTTGGGGTGAAACCAATGTAATCGTATCCCGCTCGCCTTTGTGGGGCAACTTGTGAATGTTCCTCCCATGCATTCCAGTTTGTTTGCAGATCATCAAAATTCTCTTGTAGCTCTTCGAGCTTAAAGCTGAGGGAATCGCGCTCAGAAACTAAGGTAATGATCTCTAGATCCAGCTCGTCGATGCGATCTTGATTCTCTTCCTCTACAGCGTCAAGCTTATCGCGAAGATCAATCAGCAGTATCTCTTTTGCAACTCTCTCCTGCTTGATTTGAGAGAGCGCTAGATTCGCTGCATCTAACTGGCCTTGAAGCTGATCAACTTGGAGTTGCAGATCTAGCCCTTGTTGTACATGGTCCTGAATGGGAGAAACTGTCTTACTGAGGCGGGCTTCCAGTTCTTCTTTTTCACCATTATTCTGCAGGAGTTCGTCCTCCAGCTGAACTACTTTGTTATTGAGCTGAATAATCTGTAGATCTAACTCGTCCATCTCTTGACTCGTCTGGATTAGCTTGGGTTGAATGTTCGCGATCTGAGATTCCAGATCTTCCTTCTCTGCCAGTAGTTGGGCTATCATAGAGTCCTTGCCGGCTAGTTGCTTTTGTAATTCTTGGGCTTGAGTTTCTCTCTCATTAAGTTGAGTTTCTCTCTCATTAAGGAGATTTCTTACTTCGTCTACTTGTTCCTCAAGAGCAGCTATGTTGTTCTCTTGGAATGTTAGGTCTTGAAGGGCAGGGTTGGTGGATCCAGCCAGATCGTTCTGTTGTTGTAATTCTTCATTGCGTTCGTCAGCGGCCTTGAGGTCTTCAGTTTCGCTAACCTGGCCCGGAAGAGCCTTAACATCGGGGTTAAAGCCGAAGTGGCCAGAACCTATCCACACTACGCCACTTCCTAAAATAAGGCAAGTCAAAAGAATCGCAAATCCGCGATTCATCTGTAGGGATCTCCTAGAATTACGTGCAGGAATTTCTCTAGGGATATCTGTCATATGATCAGTATCGTGGTCTCGTCATGATTATTTCGCTCTGTTAGTGCAACATAGCTGTCCTCTATGTATCGAATAGTTCACTTCTACTTGGGAGTAGAATATTCCGCGGTAGATTGTTTGTAAAGTTGGATAACTTAGTTCGCCCGCAGGACTTTGAGGCGTAATTCCAACGCAACTACCACTATGTGCTAAAGATTCTATGTAGCACATGTTGAGCTAAATAACATAGCACCAGAAAGCGTTTCTAGATTGTCTGCTCTTGAGCTGCGTTCTTTCCAGCTATTCTGCCAAAAGCTAGACATTCTCCCAAATTTCCGCCTGCCTGGTACATGGAGCCCCAGATAGAACCAAGCTCACCCGCACCATAGAGTCCTGGTATGGGTTTTCCGAACGGGTCAAGGATTTGGCTATCAGCGTTACGTCGCGGTCCACCCTGTGTGTTTAGCAAGCAAGGATAGGTGGAGATCGCGTAGAATGGCGGCTTTTCAATAGCTACAAGACTCCTGGCATCTCTTCCGAAAAAGTCATTTTTTTGATGACAGCCAACATTATAATCTTCTACTGACTTTGTAAGCAGCTCCCGTTCAATGCCAATTTTTTGTGCTAGCTCTGCTATGCTTGGGGCGGATTCTATCCAGCTCTTGGAGATCTCTACTGTGTTATCTTTGCTCCAAGAATAGATGTGACGGTTGTTTCCAACATAATCTCGTACTATCGGACCAGCTTGTCGTACAGATTCATCAAAGATTATGTAAGAAGGAATACGTGGAAATTCCAGCTTTTCCGGGTCGAAGTAGACAAAGGCTGACCACATGAGATGATTCTCAAGGCTGAGCTCATCAACAAACCGATTTCCTTCTTTGTCGACATAGATGAATGCGTTGGCAAATGGGTCAGACGCGCTTTGCCGCGCGAG